>CANEMG010000131.1 GCA_947428535.1 uncultured Clostridium sp.
CTACTATAGCTATTGATAAATAACTTGAATATGTATATGGAATTACTGGAGCAAATGCCCCTATTATAGCTCCTATTATACAACCTATAATTATTGCAATATATATCATTTCTTTTCCTCCTATTTTTTATCTAATTTGCATTTTGCTAATTACTTTATTATTTTATTTTTCTCCCTCATACGCTGGAATAACTATATTATCTTGAACAGAATAATCTATATCTTTTCCTGCAGCAGTAATTTCATCCATATATCCACCTTTAATAGTTAATGCACTTTCAAAATATTTTTTATCTCCTATCGCTTTTACTGTATATGGACCTGCAATTCTTTTGGTATTTACTACTATTATTCTATTATTTATTTCTGTAATTTCTGAAGTTCCAATAATTCTTTCATCATTTATGGAAACTGCTTCAGCACCTGCAACTTTAAGTTCATTAACAAGTCTTAATAAATCTGAATGATCAATGTTATACATTTCATTATCTTTTAATGTTACTACTATTCCTTCTCCTTTTAAACTAGTATATCCTAGATACCCTTCAGCTTCTTTAACCTCGTTTTCTAAAATTTTCAAACTATTCTCATTGTTTTCTAATTCAGATTTATATTCATCAATTGTTTTTTCTCTTTCTTCTATTTTTGTTTCTATTTCTTCATATTTTGATTTCCAATCTGCAAGTTCTGCTCTTAATTCTGTTTCTCTCATTGTTTCTATCGCTGTTATATCTGTTTCTCCTACTGTTTTAAATTGTGTAAACATTACCATTGTTAAAATTAAAGCAGTACAGCCTATGGATATTGTCATTGTTATTTTTCCATTCAAATTTATCACCTCTATTCAAAAATTGTTCCATATTCGAATTTATATATTCCATTATATTTAGGAATGGTTATTAATTCTTTTTCTTTTTCTATTTGTTTTATATCTACTTGAACTCCATCTCTTTCTAAAATTTCAACATATCCTCCAGCCATAGTAACTGCACCTAGTAACATACTTGGATTTCCTATTGCTTTTATAACAAACGGTGCTCCAACTTTTTCTCCATTTATTTTTACTACGTTTCCTACACAAGTTATTGCTGTTGTACTAACTATTCTTTGATCATTTACAGAAATAGCCTCTGCTTCTACATTTTTTAATGCATTTACTACTTCTAATATGTCTCCATCATGTACTACTAAATCAGTTGCAGAATTTTTCAAAATAGAACTTTCTCCATCTTTTAATGTAATTTCAATTCCTTTTCCTGTTACTTCTGTATTTCCCAAAAGTGCATTATATTTTTCTAGCTTTGAACTTAAATTACTTGCATTATCATCTCTACTTGAAACTTTCTCTCTTAAACCATCTAACTCTCTTTCTTTATTATCCAATTTGGCATATGCATTTTCATATTTTTGTTGCCACCTTAATACGCTATCTCTTAATTCATTTTCTACCAATGTTCTTCCTACTGTTGTTGTACTGTTTTTTACTGTATTAATTTGAATACAAATTCCTAATGTCAAAAACATACACATTATTCCTAGTAATATTGATATTTTAATTTTTCTTTTTTGACTCACTATATTTATTTCTCCTTTCTTATTTTAATTGCCACTTGGTCTAAAATATACATTATCAGAATTTAAATCTACATTTAAAAATATTTCTCCACTTTTTCCTGATGAAGCTTCTAAAACTGATTTTAAATATAACATTCTTGTATTTAAATCTGAACAATCTCCTAAATAAACTGTTTTTCCTTCTGTTTCTAAAATTATTGTGTAATTTCTATCATTTGAAATATCAATTTTTGTAATTAATTCTTTTAAATCGTTACTTTTAGCTATTTCGCAAATTTTTATTACCATATCCATTTTTTTTAAGTCTTCTACATTTATTCTTTCACCTTCTTTAATACTTGACAAATCTGTAGAAACTCCTGTTATAATTGGCATATTTTCTTTTTCAGTTGAAATTTCTAATATATAACCTTGATTATTTATGTATGCATAACTATCTGCAATTTGTATCAGATATCTTGGTAGATTTTCTTGTACTGTTATTTTCACTGTATCTGGTAATTTTCTCGATATTTTTACATTTTTTATATAAGCATTTTCTTTTATTTTATCTATTACTGATAATTTATTGAATGTAAACATATTTTTATAAAGTTCTAATCCTGATAAACTAATTATCATTTCATCAGAAATTCTATCATTTCCTATTACTTCTATTTTTTTTACATTAAATAAACTAGATCCCAAAATTAAAACTATCAAAACACTAAATAAAACTATTATTCCAGCTTTCTTTGCTTTATTACTTCTAGATATATTCTTATTTTGAACTTTTGCATTATTTTTGATTAAGTCCTCTTTAGAATTCTTTCTATTTTTTTGATACTCTTTTTTACTAGATTTTTTCTTTTGAGAGTTTTTTTTCATTTTGTTGTTTTTTTTCTTATTTGAATTATTTTTTACATTTATACCTATAATTATTTCATCATCCAAGAATTACTCCCCCTCTTCTTCTCTAGTAATATCTGCTCCTAAATCATTTAATTTTTTATCTAACCCTTCATATCCTCTAAGTAAATATTCAAGTTTACTTACTTTTGTTATACCCTTTGCTGATAATCCTGCAAGTACCATTGAAGCCCCACCTCTTAAGTCTGTACTTTCCAAATCTGCTCCATGAAGCTTCTTTACTCCTTTTATTATCATTGTTTTTCCTTCTATTGTCGCTTTAGCTCCCATTCGCTGTATTTCTTGCATAAATTTAAATCTGTTTTCAAAAATATTTTCACTAATAATAGATGTTCCTGAACAAACAGTAAGCAAAGTTGAAAATAGCGGTTGCAAATCTGTTGGAAATCCTGGGTATGGCGTAGTTTTTATATCTACTGCTTTTAGTTTTTTATTAGATGCATTCAAATATATAGAATTGTGTGTTACTTTAATTTCGCATCCAATTTCTTCTAACTTATTTATTACTGGACTTATGTGTTCTGGTACTACACTATTTACTTTTATCATACCATTTGTAATTGCACCAGCAATTAATAGTGTACCTGCTTCTATTCTATCAGGCATAATTTTATAAGAAATTTCTTTTAATGTTTTTACACCTTTTATCCTTATAATATTTGTTCCTGCACCATATATTTTAGCTCCCATCTTGTTTAAAAATGTGACTAAATCTATTATTTCTGGTTCCATAGCAGCATTATTTATTATTACCTCATGTTCTCCAATTACTGATGCTAAAATTAAATTTTCTGTTGCTCCTACACTTGGAAAATCGAGTTCAATATTTTTCGTTTCTATTCTATCACATTTGCATTCAATATATCTACTATTTTCATCAATTTTTATACCAATTTTTTGAAAATTTTCTAAATGTAAATTTATAGGTCTTGAACCAATATCACATCCACCTGGATAAGAAAACTGTACTTTCTTAAATCTTGCAATAATTGCTCCAGCTATTATTACTGAAGATCTTAGTTTCCTCATTAGATCATCTGGTATAGTTGTTTTATTCATATATTTAGAATTAATAATTACTTTATTTTTTTCCTTTTTTATTTTACATCCTAATTCTTTTAAAATTTGAAGTGTAATTCTGACATCTTGTATATCTGGTACATTATATAATTTTGTAGTTTTTCCACTTATAATAGTTGCTGCTAGTATTGGCAAACTAGCATTTTTTGAACCAGACACATCTACTTCTCCATGTAGCTTTTTGCCACCTTTAATTATGTACTTATACATAAACATTCCTCCTCATAATATCTAATGCTACATATTATGAGAATTTTACATAAAAAGTTCTTATAGTTTTATAGAATAAAAAAGAGCCATACTTTACTATGGCATCTTTTATTTTATAAATAATATGTAATTTTTTATTAATTATACTTTAACCTTAGCTCTATAATACTTATGATACTCTATTTCATCATTTATAATTTCATTATTTTCATTTGTAACATATGCTCTAGCATATACGTGTTTTCTTTCTACATTTCTAATTTCAGAATTGCTTTTCATTTTACCTCTAATATAAATTAAATAATATGCTATACCAATTTGAAAACTTATAAAAAATGCAGATAAACCAAACATATATCTAATTCCCTTTTCATACATTAGTCCGCACAAAACACTCCTATAGATTCTCCTAAAAATTTTATAATA
>CANEMG010000132.1 GCA_947428535.1 uncultured Clostridium sp.
AATATATATCTTGAAGAATAAACTAATATCGTTTAATATCTAGATATACAAATTAAGAACAAAAACATCAACTGTTTTTCTTTAAGGTAAGTCGCATTCACAAACTTTGGTAGGGGCGTGAGCGACTTCTTTTTATTTGTTTATTAATATAACACTATCAAAAGACTTGGTCTATTCAGACTAAGTCTTTTTTAGTACCAAAACTTATTACATAATCAAAATTACATCTAAACATTAAAAATCCTCAAAACAAAGTCACCACCATAATAAAAGGGTATAGTTATGAAGATTATCTTCATAACTATACCCTGAAAATAAATATACCCTAAAAATTTATGACCAGTGTCCTTTTAAAGTACCTGAATATGTAGCAACATATTTACCACCTGATTTTTTCACAGATTTCTTCTTAAGATAACCGCTATAAGTCACATGTCCTACACCTTGTTTAACACGTTTAGTGTACTTAACTTTAGCTGGTAAAGATTTTTTGCTTTTAGCAGATTTTGTAGTAGAAAAATGTTTAGATAATGTTTTAGCACTAACACTTTGTTCAGCACCATTATCTAAATTTGAGTATGTAGCTCCAACACCTAATACTAAAGCAGAAGCAATTAAAACTTTAGAAACACTTGATACTATTTTCATAAATAAATCCTCCTAATAAAATAATTAATGAAAAAAATAATTATAAAATCAAAGTATCACACAAGGTCTTTTTTTTCTAGATGTATTTTAAAAAGTACTCGGATTAAAGCCAAAAGTTATATCTTTTAATGGCCAAAATCTCATTACTACTTTACCTACAATTTGCTCATTTTTTATCAATCCAACTTCTTGCCTTCTACTATCAATACTATTTTGTCTATTATCACCTAAAACTAAATATCTTCCTTTAGGTATTTTTTTCTTTCCATTCGATCCTTTCAATTCTCCAGAATTAAAATCTTCAGTTAAAGTATCTCCAAATTTATTTTTTTTATTATATTTCAAATATGGTTCATCTATTTTTTTATCATTAACATACAATTTATCATCTTTATATTTAACTATATCACCAGGTGTACCAATCAACCTTTTAATATAATCATGTTCTTTATCTTCATGAAAAACAATCACATCACCTGAATTTAAATGATTGAGAGTTTTAGAAATTTTACTAACAATAACTCTATCCTCATTATCAAAAGTAGGATGCATAGATAAACCACTAACAGAATATGAATTAGCAACAAATTTATTTACTAACAAAACTAAAGCAACAGCAATTACAATAGATATTACCCATTCAAATATTTCTTTTTTCAAAAAATCACCTATTCCTTTATATTAATTAACAAATCTTATCACAATAAATATAAAAATATGAAATACCAAAATGCATTATTCCAATTCCTCTATTTGTCGACGATTCTGCGCTCCTTAATAATCCTAAAGCTGTCCATCGGTCGATTTAATAGCTGACGCTATTGACCGCTGGCGCTTTAAGTCTAATTAAGGGCTCTCATCGACAAATAGATTTTCTCGGCATAATAGCGTGTTATAATATTTGTATTGTTTAGTACCACTAATACTAAATTGTATTTACTTAAGCCTTTATCAGAATAGATAAAGGCTTTTATTATCTACTCATACCTCTATTACGTTTCGTCTCACTTTTTTGCTCTCGTTTTTCTGAATAATGTTCTGGATTCGCTCTTTTATCTACAGAGCGAAAAATGTCCATAACCAACTTATTACCTTTTCCTATATCTCGCACTCTTTCAACATATTTTTCCCTACCTAATGCATGTTGTAATTCGTTTAGCAATGCAGCAATCATTTCTTTAAACAGTTTCAAATAGTCATCTTTAAGATTAATCTTATTTTTTAAATCTTTATTCTCCTCATTTAAATTTTCATTTTCTTTTTTCAAACCTTGATACATTTCATATGTTTCTAAAAAATTATCTCTAGTCTTTTTATAATCGCGCTCTAATTCTTTTATTTTTTCACCCGACTTAATACGCTCATAATCATCTGTAATAGTTTTAGCTGCTTTTACTTTTTCATCAAATTTATAAAAATCGTCTTGTTTTATAATCATATTGCCAGTTTCTTGTGTTTCTTTACTAAACAATCCACCTACTTTTTCCGTTTCAAGCTCATACGGGATATTTATAGGCGTTTTAAGCGTATTTAACGATTTTTGGTACTCTTGCATCAATTTATCGGTTTTTTGCCTTATATGCCCTAATTTTTGGCTCTCACGCTCATATTCTTGATTATGATATTCTGTTTTTTGTTTATACTGGCTCATTTGCTCATGTTTTGCATTTGTAACTTGTCTTGATTGACCACGTTCTAAATCATATCCTCGTTGTTTAACATGCTCATTAAATCTATCTTGAAACTCTGTTAAAGCTTTTTTATTACCTACAACTTCTTTAGCGCTTAAACGACCATCATCAGTTATTGGAACAACACCATAATGCATATGTGGTGTTTTCTCGTCCATATGCACCGTTGCATATAATAAATTATCTTTACCGTATTCTTGTTCCAGAAAATCTTTAGCATGTTCAAAAAACTGCTTTGTATCTTCTGGTGTCTGATTATCAAAAAATTCCTTATCTGACGTAATTAAACCGTCAACGTGTTTAACTGCATCTGTTCTGATTTTTCTTTTACCTGTATAATTTTGTTCTATTTTCTCCTCAATCAAATTATTAAAGTTTTGTTTATTATCATTCACTAAATCATAATTTAAATGTGTTTTACTGTGGTCTATATCTTCGTTTTCATAATTATTATTTTCTCTTTGAACATGTTTTTGAATGCCAGTTGTATTTGTTCCAGATTTAACTTTTGAAACTCTAATAATGGAATAAGACATATAAAAATCACTCCTAAGCACAAAGGTTTCATGTGTATTTAATAGTTTAAGTCTAACATACTAGACTTATTTTTCAATAAGTCGTTAAACCGTATACTCTGCGAGGCTAAAACATGTTTTTGTGCAAGCACAAAAAATGGACTGAATAAATCAGTCCATAAGTTCAAAACCAAATTCAAAATCAAAACATTAGCAACCAAAAATGGTGATTGCTAATGTTCATAAATTTTATGATCACTCACGTGTATAAAATTTAATTCACTTCCAAAATCTAAATTCACGCTGCCAAAAATCAATCTGCTTTTGTAAGTATTCTTCATTAGCTCTCAAAGTTGATTTCATTAAATCAGTTAAATCAATTTCCGACGTATCTTTCAATATTTTTCTATATTTATTTTTAGTACGTCTTTCTAAATTCCCCCATTCATCTTCTTCATGAACAAGTAAATAAATCATCGCACGTTCTTTAATATTATCAATTGCTTTTAAATTCGGTTTCAAAATATGTAAATCATTAAAACAATCATTCCAATAATCAACCATACTTCTTTTAAGCTCAATTTCTACACGCCATAAATGTTCAGAATCAACTTTAATATCTGCATTATCTTTTCGCTCTTGTTTTTTGTTATAAATTCTAATAAATCTATCACTATCACGAACACCAAAGTATTTTGTTTCTGGTTTTCCATTACGACCATAAAAAATAGTTTTCTTAACTGCTTTATCAGTCATTGCATAGTAATCGCTTAAATCATTTTCAAAATCAAAAGCTAAATCTAATCTTGTAAAACCATCATCTTCCATGTAGTCAATAATGTTTTGTTTTAACCAAAGCATTTCATCATGCGTAAGTTTATTTGGGTTAAATTCAACACGCATATTACGTCTATCCCAAGTATCTGCTTTAACTTTGTCATATTCTATATAAACTTTTTCTTGAAGCGCTTTTGCTTTAAATTTTGTTTGAAGTATATCCCAAAGTCTTATTTGAGGGTCTACACTCATAAACTCAGAAAGTTTTTTAGCATTATTTTTATTCAAATTACCAACGATTGTCATAGCATCAAAACTTAATTTTGGACTAAGTGGTGACATTTTATGTCGGTTTAACCGGCTATTAGAGTATCCGGTTTTAGCAAAAATTAAATTTTCTTGTTCTACACTTTGATTTAAAAAGATTCCTCGCTCTTTTTTACTCATAAAAAATCGACTCCTTAATTTAATACAAGAAGTCGCTCACCCAAATATATATCTTGAAGAATAAACTAATATCGTTTAATATCTAGATATACAAATTA
>CANEMG010000133.1 GCA_947428535.1 uncultured Clostridium sp.
CACATATTATAAAAGATGATGTAAATCTTGATAATATAATTTCTAAATTAAAAATAAAAGGATTTGTTATTTCTCATATTTCACAACTAGATTTAGTGGCAAAGTACAATCTTGAATTAATAGGTAATTTTAATTTAAATATTTATAACAACTATTCTGTAAATGAACTAAAAAATTTAAACTTTACTACACATACTATTTCGCCTGAGCTAAATAAAAGTGAAGTAAGCAATATTTGCCAAACATCTAGTATCAAATCTGAAATTATTGTTTACGGTAAACTTCCTGTTATGACAAACAATTATTGTTATATTGGTCATTCTAATAAATGCTATAAGGAATGTAATAAAAAATGCTTAAGTAATAGCAAATTCTATTTAAAAGATAGAATGAATTTTAAATTTAGAGTTATTCCTGATAATTCTATTTCTACAATTTACAATAGTAAAATTTTGTCTATTACATATGAAAATATAGATTCTGTTCGTATAGATATTCTTGATGAGCCTTCATCTGAGATTCAAAATATTATCGATACTGTAAAATCTGGCAAACGCTTTGAAGGAAAAGATTTTACAAATGGTTATTATAATTAAGTTTTAAAACAAAAATATTGGATTCATTATTATATAAATTTCATTCGATTATTCGCTCAAACAATCTTCTTCATTTATATAATAATGAATCCAAATTTAATTATGATTATCAATTACATTATACTCTGTTATATCTGGAAGCTCTATATCTTTTACTTTAGTAACTCCAAACTGTAATTCATAATCGTACTGATAAACATCCCCATTAGAAAATTGAATAGTTGCTCTTATAGGCTTCTTAGAATTTTTTTCTATCCAATATGTTTTTACATTATTCTCTTCTTTTATTATTATCTTATAGCATTTTTTATCATCTATTTTTTCAGATTTTATTTTATTTTGCACATTTCCAGCCATTACAAATCTTTCAAAAGCATTTTTACTATATCCTGGAATTAAACTGGCAAACATTTCATTTGATACTAGTCCTAAGGACTTTTGCAAGTCTAAAGTATATATTGTTTTGTTTTCTTCATCTACCATATAAGCTTTTTCACCATCAACCCATGTATATACTCCATTTTCTGCTATCATTTTTCCTATTCCATCTTTATAAAAAATTTTACTTAAAGAACTTTCTCCTTGATGTGTTACTGTATTTCTTAAATAATAATTATCTTTTTCTACATTTTTTTGTACTTCACTAAAAATATTTTGTATTATAATAAAATTTTTAATTGCTCTTATTCCATATATTAGTCCTATTATAAGTATAATAATTAATGCAATTATTCCTATCTTTTTCTTTTTGCTCATTTTTCTTACTCCTATAAATAAAATTTATTTATACAATTTTATAAATTATTTTCTTAAAGTATTTTATCAACATATTGGCTTTTTTTCAAGAAAAATTAATTTTAGCAAAAATAATAAATATACAAAAAGAGAATACTTTTTTAACTTGCATCCTCTTTTATGTAATTCCGATTCATATTTTTTTAATTTTGATTCTAAAATTTAATTTTTTCTATTTCTTCTTGAGATAGTTCTGTTATTTTAATAATATCTTCCATTAAAAATCCAGACTTTAGCATCTTTTTTGCTATTTCTATTTTTCCTTGAACTAATCTTTTTTCATACTCTTCTTTAATTTTTTGAGTTTCTTCTCTTCCTTTTTCCAGTCCTTCTTCATATAAAAAAGCTTTTCTTGCTTCATCATCCCAAATCTTTTTCTGCCTTAATTCTGCTAATCTTTTTTCATACTCATCTTGTTTTATTTTATCTAGTTCTTCTTTAGCTTTTTTTATATCTTTATTCTCTTTCATATCCTTTTCCTCCACACTTTCTGGATTTAACAAAAATTTTGACCATAGTGCTAATTTTTTATCCTCTTCCAATATTTCTCCCTGTCTTACCATTTTTTCTAACTTTGGTAATTCAATTATATGAATTTCTAATATATCAGTCAATATTGTTTTTCTATAGTCTTTTTCTTGTATTATCCATTCAGTATGAAATTTAGGTATTTCTTTGAATTCTTTCATTTCAAATTTAGCAATCACTATTACTATAGCCTTTTTTAGAACTGGATATTTTTCTCCTTCCTTTATTTCATTTGAATACATTTTACTCCAGTAATACATTATTCTTTTATCTAGATCTTTTTGATTTTCTAATTGCATCTCTATATCACAAACTACATTTGTCTCAAATTTTACTTTTATATCTAGTACTCCTAGCTTATCTGTTACTAAATCTTTTGCTAATATTGTGTTACCATCTAAACTTATCGATTTTATCTCTTTCCTTATTATTGAGCTTACTAATCCTTTTGTTATTTCTTCATTTCCTAACTGACCGAATATTCTCTTAAACAAATAATCATTAGTTGGTGTCATTATTAATGTTTCTTCTGTTTTTATAATTTATCAACTCCTATATAGTATATTTATTTTTATTGATTTTTTTTGTGAAATACCAAAGATAAAATAAATTATGAATCGAAATTTAATAGATAATAACAGCTTCATAATTTTAAGTCAATATTTTTTCAAAAAAATTAAAAAAAGAGGCATATTCTCATATACCTCTATCTAGAATTATTCTTCCACAGTTATATTAAAAGTTACTCTTTCATTATCAATTGAATACCATCTAGGATCTCCTTCTGACTGATATTTTATATTATATAGAGAAAGACTCAAATCATTTAACTCTATATTATTATGAAAATAAAATATTGGCACATCTTTTATTGAATTATTCTCTTCAGTTTCTTCATCATTTTTTCTTGTCACACTTCTTCCAGTTCCTTCTCCATAATATTTTAAGTTTTTGAATTCATCATATTTATTAAAATCTGTAAATCCATAAAATACATATTCTTTATTATATAAAATATCATAATACATAACATTTACTAATTTTGTATTTTCTTTAAAAAATTCTATAGATAAATTTAGAGCATAATCATTACGTGATTCATCATAATAAAATTGATAACTATCTAATGATAATTTAATTTCTTCATCTAAAATTATTTCATTTGGCATCACTTCATTTTTTGATTTATTGTATATAACTTTTACAGTATTATTATTTAATTCTCCAAAATTTTCTATCACTTCATTTGGTTTTATATTTAATTCTGTATTACTATCTAATTTATTAAACAATAGCCAAATAATTATTATAGAAATAATAATTATAAAAAATACTACTACTTTCTTTTTATCTTTCATTAATCTAATCCCTTCTTAAATAATGTATGTCCACTAATATAATTCTAATTTTTATTATATAAGGCAATGCCCAATATTATCTATTGGGCAAGCACAAGATTGCCTTCTGCTTTCTTATTAATTCTTAATGGTTAATGTACAAGTTACTGTTCTTCCATTAGTACTCCCATTTATCGGCCTAATAAAAGCATAGTAGCCTCCTCCGACTACATTGTTTACTGTTACTGATTTAGTATCACTTCCGTTTCCTAAAACTGGTCCAACTGTCGTTATTACTCCACTTCCATTTGCATGTGCAATTGTGCAATAATAATGACAGTTAGAATTATTTGATGCCTTTAATGTAAATGTTACTCTCCCTGATGGCACTGTAACTGGAGCCGAATTCACCGCCTGATTTGAAGCAATTTGAATATTATATGTATTTGTATATGCATATGCGGTAAGCGTACTTCCAAATACTAAAGTTAATAGTGCCATAAATAAACAGATTTTTTTCCGGACTTTCATTTTTTTTACCTCCTAGTATAAAGCTTAGTTGTAATCCCGTGCTAAATATATATCACTATATAAATATAGATTAATAATATATATTATGCCTTTGTACAATAAGTATAATCTGTACTTATTTATAATACTATTTGTTAAACACTATGTATATAATGCGTTGTGAAAAATGGTTCTATCAAACTATTACTCACTTATAGTTATATTAAAAGTTACTCTTTCATTATCAATTGAATGCCATTTAGGGTCTCCTTCTAACTGATATTTTATATTATATAAAGAAAAGCTTAAATCGTTTATTTCTAATTCATCATAAAAACTAAATACTATCATATCTTCTATTAATTTATTGGCTTCTATTTCTTCACCATTT
>CANEMG010000134.1 GCA_947428535.1 uncultured Clostridium sp.
TACTTTGTCTTCTAATATAGTTAATTCATGATAATGTGTTGCAAATAATGTTTTTGCACCACATTTTTCTTTGTCTGCTATATATGTAGCAACAGCCCAAGCTATTGAAAGTCCATCATATGTTGATGTTCCTCTTCCTATTTCATCAAGTATTACTAAGCTTTTTGGTGTAGCATTCTTCAAAATATTTGATACTTCATTCATTTCTACCATAAATGTACTTTGTCCACTACTTAAATCATCTGATGCTCCAACTCTTGTAAATATTTTATCTACAATTCCTATTGTAGCTGATTCTGCTGGTACAAAACATCCTATTTGCGCCATTAAAGTTATTATTGCAACTTGTCTCATATATGTAGATTTACCTGCCATATTAGGACCTGTAATTATTGCTACTCTTGTTTTGTCACAATCTAAGTATGTATCATTTTCAACAAATATTCCATCATCTACCATTTTTTCAATAACCGGATGTCTTCCACCTTTAATATCTAGAATATTACCTTCATTTATTTCTGGGCATACATAATTATTATTTTCTGCAACAGTTGCAAAATTTGATAATACATCAATATTTGCTACAGCATTTGCTGTTGTTTGTAGCCTTTCAATATTTGATGCAATTTCATTTCTTATTTTTGTAAATTCCTCATATTCTAAATTCACTACCTTTTCTTCTGAACCTAATATTTTGTCTTCTATTTCTTTTAATTCTTCTGTTATAAATCTTTCTGCACCTGTTAAAGTCTGTTTTCTAATATAATTTTCTGGAACTTGTTTTAAAAATGATTTTGTTATTTCTATATAATATCCAAATACTCTTGTATATCCAACTTTTAAGTTTTTTATTCCTGTTCTTTCTTTTTCTTTTACCTCAAGTTCAATAATCCAATTTTTTCCCTCTGTTGAAGCATTTCTATATTCATCAATTTCTGGATTAAATCCTTTTTTTATTATTCCACCTTCTTTTACACTTATTGGTGGTTCTTCAACTATCGCTCTATCAATTAGAGAATATATATCTTTTAATTCATCTAATTTGTCATATAGTTTTTTTAGCATTTCTGAATTTGCCATACTTAATATTTGTTTTAATTCTGGAAGATGACTTAAAGAATTTTTTAAAGATATTAATTCTCTTGCATTTACATTTCCATAAGCTATTTTTCCTGCTAATCTTTCTATATCATATACTTTTTTTAGAACATCTATTACATCGCCTCTAAGCATCATATTGTCTTTAAATTCTTTTACTGATTCTAATCTTTCATTTATTTCTTTTATATCTAATAACGGATCATTTATCCAACGTCTTAAAAGTCTTCCTCCCATTGATGTTGATGTTTTATCAAGCACACCTAGTAATGTTCCTTTTTTAGATTTATCTCTCATTCTTTCAGTTAATTCTAAACTTCTTCTTGCATTTATATCTAAAGCCATATATTTTTTTACTTCATATACTTGTATTTTATTTATATGATCTAATTTTACTTTTTGAGTTTCTGTAAAATAATTTAATAATCCATTAATTGCTGTTACTACTAATACATCATTTTCTAAACTGTCTTTTACTTTTTCAAATCCATCAACAACAGTATATAAATTTAATATAAGCTTATCATTCTCTTCAAAATTACTATCATCTCTTACAGTAATAAAAGTATTATTTCTATCTTTTAAAATATTTAATTCCTTTTCAGAATTTCCCATTGCTGTATTTACTACAATCTCAGCTGGTGAATATCTTGCATATTCATCTAATAGTTTTTCAAAATTATTATCAGCTAACTTTATTTGAGTTGCATAAAAATCTCCTGTGCTAATATCACAAATAGCTAATCCATAGTACAAACCTTTTTTTACTATGCTCATTATATAATTATTTTTCTTTTCTTCTAGCATATTCGTTTCTATAACTGTTCCTGGTGTTACTACTCTAATTACATCTCTTTTTACTATTCCTTTAGCTGTTTTTGGATCTTCTAATTGTTCACATATTGCTACTTTATATCCTTTCGCAATAAGTCTTGAAATATACATATCTACAGAATGATGTGGAACTCCACACATAGGAGCTTTTTCTTCTAAACCACATGCTCTACTAGTTAATGTTATTTCTAATTCTCTTGATGCTACTATTGCATCATCAAAAAACATTTCGTAAAAATCGCCTAATCTATAAAAAAGCATACAGTCTTTGTACTGCTCTTTTGTATTTAAATAACTTTGCATCATAGGTGATAATTCTGCCATAAATCTTGCCTCTTTTCTTTTTAAATTATTTATTTCAATTCATTTATATCTATTTCATCATTTTCTAAATCAAAGATTTCTATATTTTCTATAATTATTTTTAATATGTTTTCTTTTAATCCATTTTCTACAAAAAATGCAAACTTATTGCTTAAATAATCTGGCTTATATGTTAAAATTTCTCCTCTATCTTGAATGATTATTTTTTGCACTTGTTCATCAGGTATAAGTATTGTAAGTAAACGAATATTTTGCTCTAATTCTCCTTTTTTCATTGTTAAAAGTTCTGGTGTTACTTCTAAAGCATTTTTTATTTCCTCTTCATTTAAATAATCTTTTAAAATAGTTCCATTTTCCATTATAAGTTTAATCTCTGTTGTTACAAATGTTATATCTTCCTCAATTACTATTCTTATTTGCCTTGCATCTAAACCTAATGAAATTAAATATTTAATTTTTTCATGTAATGATTTTTTGTCTATTTCATTATTTCCATATTGCATAATATATTCTGTTTCTTCTTTATCAAATCCAATTTTCTTTAAGTATTCTTCTATACTTATTTCTGCATCTTTCATATCTTATCTCCTATCAAAATATTCATCATCTCCATATTCATCCCTTACATCATATTTTGCTTGCAAACTTTTTGAGGTTTCTCCATACATTTTATATACTTTTTGTGTTTCAATAAATGGAGATTTTACTCTTCCTTCTAATTCCCATTTTTTTATCAAGGCATACATAAGTTCTGGCGAGGTTCTAAAATTTCTTGGCTTTTCCAAAGCATATTTTGTTGTATTAGTATCTCTTAAAATTCTTACTTGTAACCTTGCCCTAGCAAGTGAAGAAGATAATATTACTGGATTTTCCTCCAATATATATGAAGAATTAGAAAAACCAAACTCAAAATCTAGCATATCTGTAACATGATTAACTTTGTTTACTAAACTTAATGTTAATAAATTTGGAGCATCAAACATCATTTTTTGTAATTTTTCTTTTGATATTTTATCTTCATCTTTTTCTATTCTAGCATTTCTTTTAAGAAAAAAATTCATTAATCTATTATATTTATCTTCAAGTAATTCTTCTGAATATGCTTTTTTTCCAGAAATTCTTCTATGTGCTTTAAGTTTTTCAAATATTTTTTCTTTTTTTATAACATCAGGTAATTCACAAAAAGCTTTGTCATTAAAACTATCAAAATATTTTGTTTGTGTTTTAGTCTGATTTTCTCTCAACGTTTCTTTAAATTGCTTTATTTTATTCTCATCATTTAAATATTTTATAATTGCTCTTTTTAGTGTATCATAACCTTTTCCTAATTCTTCTGCTAATTGTGTTAAACTTTTTTCACGTTTCATAACAGCTAAATATGCTGATTTTATCTGTAATTCTGATAAATTTTCTGATATTTCTCCCACATTTGTCTGCTTCTTTCTATTATTCTTAGAAAGCGCTTTTCTTTGTTCTATTTCTCTTCTTTTCTCATCACTAATGTCAGCATAGTTAGCTAATATTTTTCTTATTTTAGGTCTGCCACACCTATTAAGT
The DNA here is from genome assembly GCA_947428535.1 of uncultured Clostridium sp. Classification (GTDB taxonomy): domain Bacteria; phylum Bacillota; class Clostridia; order TANB77; family CAG-508; genus Scatovivens. The sequence continues at coordinate 3,814 of CANEMG010000134.1, forward strand.
TCTGCTAATTCTCTTATAGATTTTCGCTCTTCCAAATATAAATTGATTATCTCTAATTCTTCTTTAGTAAAAGAATTGTTTTCCATATTATACTATTTCTCCTTTTAAGTACCATCTATGTGCTTCTGTAATTTTTACAGAAACTATATCTCCTATTTTATTTTCTTCATTTGGATTAAATATAACAACTTTATTTGTAGCTGTTCTACCTTCTAACATACTTTCATTATTTTTACTTTTGCCCTCAATTAATAATTTTTGAACAGTATTTAAATATTTCTCATTATTTTCATCAACT
>CANEMG010000135.1 GCA_947428535.1 uncultured Clostridium sp.
GTATGCAAAATTGAATCCAAGTGTTTAATAGTTAAATAATATTCATTTATTTCTCATAATATATCATCTGAAAAAATAAATAGCAAAATAATTACTTGCAGAGCATCTGGTAATTTTACATTAATTTGTTTTTCTATAAATAATGGAACTAAAAACAATATTAAAGTTAAAACGCATAAAAATACATTGTTCCATTCTCCAAGAAAAATTTGCCTTATCATAACAACTATTACTAATACTCTTAAAACTAAGTAAACTGTTAATTCTCTTTTACTATACTTAGATACTTTCTTTTTATCCTTTGTCTCATTTAATTTTTTATTTTTCATATTTTGCAAATCCTCCTTAGATTACTTTGCTTGATACCAATTCTGTCCCTCTTCAACATCTACTTTTAAAGGAACAAAAAGTTTAGCCGAACTTTCCATACATTCTTTTAGTAATTTACTTACTTCTTCTTTTTCTTCTAATAATGTTTCTATTATAAGTTCATCATGTATTTGAAGAACAATTTTAGACTTTAAATTTCTATTTTTTAATTCGTTATATACTTTTATCATAGCAATTTTCATTATATCTGCCGCTGTACCTTGTATTGGTGTATTCATTGCTGCTCTTTCTCCAAATTTTCTAACCATATAATTTTTAGAATTTAACTCCTGAATATATCTTCTTCTTCCAAATATTGTTTCTACATATCCTGTTTTTTTAGATTGTTCTACAATATTTGCCATAAATTCTTTTATACCATGGTAAGTTTCTAAATATTGATCTATATATTGCTTTGCTTCTTTTCTGTTTATATCTATTTGTTCTGCCAAACCAAATTCACTTATTCCATATACAATTCCAAAATTTACTGCTTTTGCTTTGCTTCTAAGCTGTTTTGAAACTTCCTCTACGGGAACTTTAAATACTTGTGAAGCACTTATTGTATGAATATCTGCATCTGAATTAAATGCTTTAATCATTGTTTCATCATTTGCCATATGTGCAAGTACTCTTAATTCAACTTGTGAGTAATCAGCATCTAAAAAGATTTTTCCGCTTTCTGCTTTAAATACTTTTCTTAATTTCTTTCCAATTTCTGTTCTTGTTGGAATATTTTGTAAATTCGGATCAGTACTACTTAATCTTCCTGTTGCTGTAACTGTTTGATGGAAAAATGTATGAATTTTTCCTGTCCTTAAATTTATATATGGTATCATTCCTTCTACATATGTAGAATTAAGTTTTACCAATTGTCTATATTCTAATATTTTTTCTATTATAGGATGTGAATCTTTTATTTTTTCTAATGCCTCTACATCTGTTGAATAACCGCTTTTTGTTTTTTTGGATGGTGTTAGTTGTAATTTTTCAAATAGTATTACTGCTAATTGTTTTGTTGAGTTTATATTAAATTCTTCACCAGCTAAATTATAAATATCTATTGTAAGTTCTTCTATATGTTTTTTTAGGTTTTCACCATATTTTATTAATTCTTTTTCATCTATACACATGCCTTCCCATTGCATACTAGCTAATATTTCACTTACTGGCATTTCAATATTATTAAATAAGTCTAAAGAATTTATTTTACTTAATTCTTCTAATAATTTTTCTCTAGTCTTTCCTATTACAAAAGCATATATTGCATATTTATAATCTGAAGAATCTTCTCCTCTACTATTTTCTGGTAATGTATCAAATAGACTCGTTTGTATATCTTTCTTTTCAGTATTAGAATATTCAGTTATATCTAAATCCATATATTGCCTTGCAATTTCTTCTACTGAATACGCATTTGATGTTGCATTCAAAATATATGCTGCGATTTTAGCATCATACATCATATTTTGAGGATTTATATTTTCTTGTTTTAATAAAATATAATCTTCCTTAATTTTATGACCACATTTTAAAATTGTTTCATCTTCAAAAACTTTTTTTAATAGTTTATTATCGAATTTTATATTATATACTGTATTATCTTTATCAATATATAAGTTAATATACATTATGCTTTTTTTTATAATTAAATTGTTGTCAGTTTTATCGATAGTTTCAAAAAAATAATTTAATATTTTATCATTTTCAATTTTTTGTATAACTTCATTTATCTTATCTTCAGTTATTACTTTTTCATAATTAAAAAGATTTTCTACATCTTTTTCTTGAGTAGTTTCTGAATTTTCTAGATTAAATCTTTCAATGTATCTATTAAATCTTAAATTTTTGAATATTTCTAATACTTTTTTATTATTCCATCCTACTACTTTAAAATCTGACAATTCTTTATCAATTGGTGCATTTATCTCTATTCTACCAAGTTCTCTAGATAGTATTGCTAAGTCTTTATTATTTTCTAAGTTTTCTTTTAATTTTCCTTTTGCAATTGGTTCTCCATTTTCCAATTTACTATATATATTATCAATTGTTTCATATTCTTTAATTAAATTTAATGCTGTTTTTTCTCCAACTCCTGGAACACCTGGAATATTATCTGATGAGTCTCCCATAAGTCCTTTTACTTCTATTAATTGTTTAGGTTCTATACCATATACTTCTAATATTTTAGTTCTATCAAAGTTTTCTGTTTCTGTCTTTCCAGCTTTAGTTCTTGGAATTCTAATAGTTATTTTATCTGAAGCAAGTTGAAATGAATCTCTGTCCCCTGTAAGTAATGTTACATCTATTCCTTGTTTTTCAGAATATGTGGCAAGTGTTCCTAAAATATCATCTGCTTCATACCCTTCTTTTTCAATTACTTTTATATTCATCGCATTTAACACTTCTTTTATGATAGGCATCTGTACAGCCAATTCATCTGGCATTCCTTTTCTTGTACCTTTATATTCTTTATACATTTCATGTCTTTTAGTTGGATGCTTTACATCAAATGCAACTACTAAATAATCTGGATTTACATCTTCTAATAATTTGAACATAATTGCTAAAAACCCATACACTGCATTTGTATAGGTTCCATCCGCTGTTTGAAGCATTCTACTACTCATTATTCCGTAAAATGCTCTATTTAAAATACTATTTCCATCTATAACTACTAATTTTTCCAAATCACCCTCCAATAAATTCTAAATACCTTTATATTTTTCCGATCTTATCATTGCTACTATTAGTATTATAAGAGATATTATACATATTATATCTACAATTATTTCTTTTCCTACTTCTGGCAAATTATCATTTGTTGTTGTATTATCTATATCTTCATTGTCATTATTTTCTGGTGTTACAGATCCTACATTATTTGCAGGAATAGTTTGAGAAGGTGTGCCATCTGTTAAATTAGAATAGTTTTTTAATTTTGAAAAATCTGCATCTAAGTTTATTGTTACTGTAGATATAAGTTTACAGGTAGTAGTAGAATTTGGTATATCTTGTTTTTCTATACTCCATTCAAAAGAGTTTATATCATCAGAATCATTTATTGTTTGCTTATCTTTATATACATTTTTTACATATTCCATTACTCTACTGCTAAATTCAGATGCATTTATTATCGTTACATTATTATCAATTACTGGATTATTTCCGGGATTTAAATCATCAAATACAACATAATGATTATCTTTTGATAAAAAGCCATTAAATTCATAATCTAAATATGAATTAAAATACGCTTTTGAATCTTTATATTCTATTCCTTGAATATTTGCTACTGCTAAATATCCTATTACTGGTATAATTAAATTTTGGGTTTGTCTTTTAAAATCATTATATGTCATTCCATCTTTTACAGGCATTTCTAATGTAAAAGTAGGTTTACTTTCTAATGTATAATTTACAATATATACCTCTCCATTCGATGTGGTTACTCTTATCTGATTATTTTCTAATTTTATACTATATTTATCTTTGTTCTCTTCAGAAGATTCAAATTTTTGAAAAGCACTAGTTAAGTTTTCATTTGTTATTTGAACATTTGCACTACAAACTGTACAACAATTTAATATTGTTATTAAAAATATAGTAAATAATATTAATTTTTTTAGTGTAGTTTTCATTTTATTTCTCCCTTCAAGAATATTATA
>CANEMG010000136.1 GCA_947428535.1 uncultured Clostridium sp.
ACTAAAAGTGTAAAGTATACATACACTAAGAGAAAAAGAAAATAAAAGAAGAAATGGAGAAAGAAATGTACGAAATATATGCAGATTTACATGTTCATATAGGAAGAAGTGAAAATAATAAACCAATAAAAATAACAGCAGCCAAAAGTTTAAATTTTGCAAATATAGCAAAAGAATGTGTAGAAAGAAAAGGAATAAATTTAGTTGGGATAATAGATTGTGCTTCACCATATGTAATAGAAGATATAGAAAGATTTTTGAGTACAGGAGAGGCTTATGAAATTCCAGATGGAGGAATAGTTTATAAAGATAAAGTGTGTATTATTTTAGGAAGTGAGATAGAAACATCAGAAATAAATGATAAAGGAAAAACAGGAAGTGCTCATAATTTATGCTATTTTCCAAAATTATCGGATATAAAAGAATTTTCAAATGAAATGAGTCATCATATAAAAAATATAACATTAAGTTCACAAAGAGCAGATATATCAGCATATGACTTAATTGATATTGTAGAAAGACATAATGGAATATTAATTCCAGCACACTGTTTTACACCACACAAAAGCTTTTATGGAAATTGTACAGATTCATTAAAGAGAATATTTAAAGAAAAATATAATAAAATTCCTGCAATTGAACTTGGATTAAGTTCAGATACATTTTTAGCAGATCAAATAAGCGAATTAGAAACCAAAACGTTTTTAACAAATTCAGATGCACATTCTCTTCCCAAAATTGCAAGAGAATATAACAAAATGGAATTAGAAGGAATAAGTTTTAAAGAATTTTTAATGGCATTAAAAAATGAAAATGGAAGAAAAATAGTATCAAATTATGGATTAGATCCAAAACTTGGAAAATATCATAGAACATACTGTGAAGTTTGTGATAAAAGAATACCAGGGGATGCACCAGTTATAAAATGTGATACTTGTGACAGTAAGAACATAACAATGGGAGTTTATGATAGAATTGAAATAATAAAAGATAAAAAAGAAACAAAACGCCCCAAATTTAGACCAGAATACGTTTACCAAATACCACTTACATTTATACCAGGAGTTGGCGGAAAAACAATAGAAAAACTATTAAATCATTTTGGGACAGAAATGACAATATTACATAAATTATCAAATGATGATATAGAAGCAGTAGTGGGAGAAAAAGTAGCTAAAAATATAGTATCTGCACGTGATGGGAAAATGCATATAGTAGAAGGTGGAGGAGGAGTTTACGGAAAAGTAGAATAAATAAAAAAAAACCGAATACACTTTACTAAGAATTATAGAAATTTTAATACAATTTTATATAATATAAAAAGTAAAGGGTATAAGATGAAAAAGGTTTTATTAGAATATATAATTAGAAATAAAAAGAATTTCATAATAATTATTACAGTATTCTGTATAGGAATAATTGGTGGAGTAATTTTTATAAATAATTCAAATGAAACGCAGAAAATAGAAATAAGTAATTACATAGGAGAATTAGTAAACAATATTAAAAATGCTCAAAATATAGATAGACTTGATCTATTAATAATTAGTATAAAACAGAATTTATTGTTTATATTATTAGTTTGGTTTTTAGGATGTACTATAATTGGCGGTATGTTTATATATATTGCAATAATATATAAAGGTTTTGCAATAGGGTATACTATAACTGCTCTAATAGCTGTATTAGGAGTAAAGCAAGGAGTTATAGTAGCACTTATATCACTAGTTTTACAAAATATAATATTCTTGCCAGCACTTTTTTTAATAGCAGAAAACCGGAATAAAATTATGTACAGGTATATATAAAAGATGTATGAATTTAAAAGAAGAAGTAGTAAGGCATTTTGTTATTATGTTGATTTCAATTATGTTATCTATAGCATCTAGTTTTATCGAGATTTATCTTTCTACTAATTTATTAATATTTTTAAAAGAATTTATTTAAAAACTATTTACTTTTTTGAAAAAATTTGATATAACATATGTGTCTTATGTAAATTATAAAAATTTATATATAAAAACAAAAAAGGATTGGAGAGTTATGTAATGGAAAAACAAATTAAACTTTTTTTAGAATTTCTTGAGAACGATAAAAAACTATCAAGTAACACATTACAATCTTACAAAAGAGATATTACACAATATCAAAATTACATAGATGAAAAAGGTTTAAATTATTTAAAATTAGAAAATGAAGATATAGATAATTATTTTGAACACTTAAAAACAATGAATAAAAAAACATCAACAATTTCTAGAAATTTAGCAACAATAAGATCATTCTATAAATTTTTGTTAAGAACAAAAAAAATAAAAAAAGATCCAACAATTGGAGTACAATCACCTAAAGTAGAGAAAAAAGTTCCTAATATATTAACATCAAAAGAAGTAGAATTATTATTAGAGCAACCAAAAAATATAGATTTAAAAGGAATTAGAGATAAAGCAATGTTAGAATTTGCATATGCTACAGGAATGAGAGTTACAGAAATAATTTCTTTAAATATAACAGATGTAAATTTAGAACAAAGCTATGTAGTATGTAATACAGGAATGAAAAAAAGAAATATTCCTTTAGGATCATTATCATTAAAAGCATTAAAAGATTACATAGAACATGCTAGACCAATCTTAATAAAAGATGAAAGTGTAATAGCCTTATTTGTAAATATAAATGGAAAAAGATTAACAAGACAAGGATTTTGGAAAATTGTAAAATACTATAAAGAGCAAGCTCACATATCAAAAGAAATAACACCACACGTATTAAGACATTCATTTGCAACACATCTTTTACAAAATGGAGCAGACTTAAAAGCAATACAAACAATGTTAGGACATTCAGATATATCATCAACACAAGTATACATGCAATTTCAAAATGAGAATTTAAAAGACATATATGCAAAAGCTCATCCAAGAGCTTAAGATATAAAAAAATGCAGGGAAACCTGCATTTTTTTTGAGAACTTTTAATCCGTAAACGACCAGTAAAGAACGAATGATAATATATATAATTACTTTTTTAAAATTTTAAATAATATATAAAATGAATTTTACTTAGAAAGTTCATAAATTGCTTCAGCATAAATTTTGCTAGAAAGTATAAGTTTGTCGATAGATACAAACTCATCTACTTGATGGCACATATCTAAATCTCCAGGCATAGTCATTCCATAGGAAATAAAGTTTTTAAAAGCTCTAGCATAAGTACCACCGCCAATAGCAATAGCTTCTTTATTTGAATTAGTTTTTTTATTGTAAATTTGAACTAAAGTTTTAACTAGATAGCTATCTTTTGAAACATATAAAGGTTCTTGAGTTCCAAACATCTTAACATCTAAACCTTCAAAAATATTTTTAAGTAAATCGTATTTTCCTTTTATAGTATTTAAAGAAGTATTTACAGGTACTCTTAAATTTATTTTTATTACTAAATTTCCATCTTCATAATTTAATACAGCTACATTAGAGGTAAGTACACCAGATTCATCTTCTATTTTAGTATTAGATAAAAATTTAGGACTATAAATATCAAATAAACCGAGTTCATATAGTTTTGATAAGTAATTTGAATTAAATTCAAAGTTGTTTATTAAAAATTCTACTAGAGGTTTTATGGCGTTTTTTCCTAGCTCTGGATGAGCTGCATGTGCTGAAACTCCAAAACTTTCTATTTTTATTGTGTTTGAATCAAGATGTGTAATTTTTATATCATTATTTCCATTTAAGTCTTTTATAGAACCATTGCTTTTTAATGTAATAGAACAATATTTAGGAACAACATTTAAAGCATTGTTATTACAACAGATGTCTAATATATCATAATCATTTATAGAAAAAATATTTTTTAGCTCAATAGACATTATTCCTTTTTCTGCATATATGGCAGGAAAGTTTGCATCTGGACTAAATCCAATAGAAGGCCATTCTTCGGATTTTTTGTAATATTTTATACAATTCCAATCTTTCTCTTCATTTAATCCTAATATAAGTCTAATTCTTTTTGAAACTTTTGT
>CANEMG010000137.1 GCA_947428535.1 uncultured Clostridium sp.
ATAATATTTTGTTCTTCCCTATCAACTATTCCATTGTCTTGAAATGCTACATATGTTACAACACCTAGTAAAAGTATCATAACAATCATTAATATTTCAAAACGAAAAAATGTAAAATCTGTTCCTCTATCTTTCATTAACATAATTATTTCTCCTTTTATAAAACATCGTATAATCTAAAAAAACACTATCTCATATTACAATACTTATATATTTTTTTTCATGAAAAGTCAATACGTACATTATGCTTTTATTGCAAAACACAATATCATTACTTTTATTATTCTAAACAAATTATTGAGAATATTATTTTTTATGAATAATAAATGTATTTTTTGGAAAACTAGAACTAAAAAAATAAATTCAAATTAGAAAAGGAGATGATTTTTTGAAACCTATTCAAAGTAAAGAAGAATATCAAACATATGTAGATGAAAAAACACCAAATTCGCCAATTATAAAAAACTGTTTCAATGCTTTTTGGGTTGGAGGTTTAATTTGTGCTATTGGTCAAATTATATTTTATTTCTGCAAAATGAGAGGTATGGATGAAACCAATTGTTATGCAGTTGTTTCTATGTTATTAGTTTTTGCAAGTGCATTTTTAACAGCACTCAATATATTTAATAAAATAGGAAAATTTGCTGGAGCAGGTTCTTTAGTTCCAATTACAGGATTCGCAAACTCTATAGTATCACCAGCAATGGAATATAAATCTGAAGGATATGTTATGGGAGTTGGTGCTAAAATGTTCACTGTAGCTGGGCCTGTTCTTGTATATGGAATTTCAACAAGCATATTAGTAGGATTAGTCTACATTTTATTTAATACTCAAAGTCTAATTTTAGTGTAATGTCCAATCAGGGACGCTTGTTTTTGGACATTTTTGTCCAATTGGGGACATATGTTTTAAATAAAATTATATTGAAAAAAGGAGAAAATTATGAAAAAAGTTGGAAAACAAAGTTATATACTAACAAATCCAATAAATATTGCATCTACTGCTTCAATAGTTGGTCCTAAAGAAAAAGAAGGACCTTTACATCAATTTTTTGATCAATGTTTAGAAGATGAATTCTGGGGAGAACCTAGTTGGGAAAAAGCTGAAAGTAAATTAGTAAAAGAAACTGTAAATATGGCTATTGCTAAATCTGGAATTGCTTCTGCTGATATTGATTTTTGTTTTGCAGGTGATTTACTAAATCAATGTATAGCTTCATCTTTTGGTTTAAGAGAAACAAATATTCCTTTTATTGGACTATTTGGTGCTTGCTCTACTTTCATAGAGTCTATGATTGTTGCATCTTCTTTTATAGATGGTGATTTTGCAACAAATGCAATCTGTTCTGCTTCAAGTCATTTTTGTAGTGCTGAAAAACAATTTAGATTCCCATTAGAACTTGGAAATCAAAGACCACCTTCTAGCCAATGGACTGTTACTGGTGCTGGTAGCGCAATTCTTACAAAAGAAGGAACTGGTCCCTATATAACAAGTTTTACTCGTGGAAAAATTGTTGATATGGGAATAAAAGATGCTAATAATATGGGAGCTGCAATGGCTGGTGCTGCTGAAGACACTCTAGTTAGTCATTTTAAAGATACTGGAAGAAAACCTAGTTATTATGATGCTATTTTTACAGGTGACTTAGGTCATATTGGAAAAGATATTTTAATAGATTTAGCAAGTTCAAAAGGATACAATATAAAAGCTAATTATAATGATTGTGGCGTTCTTATTTTTGATAAAGAAAAACAAGATACTCATTCTGGTGGTTCTGGTTGTGGTTGTATTGCTACTGTTTTTTCAGGTTATGTGTATAAAATGCTTCAAGAGCAAAAATATAAAAAAGTTCTAATGATAGCGACAGGAGCTTTAATGAATTCTACTAGTAGCCAGCAAGGTGAATCTATTCCCGGAATAGCTCACGCTGTAAGTATAGAAATATAACTTTATAGTTATCTAATATTTAATATAACAAAGGTTTATAGGTTTTCCAAAAACCTAAATATATAAAGGATTTAATTATTATGGATTGGTTTATGATTTTAAAAGAATTTATTGTTTGAGGTATAATTTGTATTATTGGCCAAGTTTTAATAGATAAAACTAAGTTAACTCCAGCAAGAATATTAGTAATTTATGTAACTGCTGGAGCAATCTTAGGAGGACTTGGATGGTATAAACATTTAATTGATTTTGCTGGTTGTGGTGCTACTGTTCCTCTAACTGGTTTTGGAAATTTATTAGCTAAAGGTGCTATAACTGAAGTAGAATCAAATGGATTTATAGGAGCATTTACAGGAGGGATTAAAGCTGCTGCAGGCGGTATTTCTGCCGCAATCTTTTTCGGGTATATTGCCTCTTTAGTTTCTAAGCCTAAAATAAAAAAACAATAATTTTGAAGTTTCCATAAATTCGTGGTATAATTATGTTATAGGGGAACTTTTATGTTTACCACTCTTGTTCAATCTTTTGAACATTGGTAAACTATGTTGCTTTTGGGTTTAACATCGGAGGTAAAAATTATGTTAAAAAAACTTAATAGTGCAACTATCATTTTGGTTTTAGTACTGACAATGGTTATGGCTATGTCTATAACTGTAGCGGCGGCTAACAACAAGCCATATGGTTATACGTACGATGATGCTGCTACCAACAAAACTGTGTACAAATTTTACAGTTTTTCCGATACAAAAAAAGCTTATGTTCTTGCAAGAGAATTTTACTCTAAAAGTTCATATTTATATCGGTCAAATGGTACACTGATTACTAATCAGTCAGCTGGCAGTGGTAGTAAATTTAACGGCTTTGCCGAAAATTCCTACTTCTACATCATTACCAAAACTGGAGGACTCACTCAGATTGATACTCAAAATCATCCTACCGAACTCTTAAAATCAGGTGCAATTCGTTTGAACTACAATTCAGATGATATAGCTTATACGGTTACCACAACAAGTGGAACCTTTTATTTAAAAAACCTTAAGCCCGCTCCTGAAAAAGATGATGATGATGAGTATAATCAACCTACTGTAAAGAAAAGTCCCAACAGAGTAGACATATACACTAATTCTGCAAATGAAACTGTATATGAAGGATACAAAAATGGCAAACTTAAAGTCAAACTTGTTGTATCTTCAAATGGTTCTCGTGTACTTAATGCAACTGCAAAAGTGCGTCTTACGGATACATTACAAGGTGCTAAATTTTTAGGAATGGATCACTCTTACAATGTATATCTATATGAAAAGAACTCTTTATACAGATTCAAGCAGAACAATTGGTATAATGCTTCTCGGTTGGCTCTTTCTGGAAACTATAAATCCTTCAAGAAAGATGATAATGGATTTATCAGTAAAATTGTAACTAGTAGCTCAAGCTACACTATGAAACAGCTTACTACTGCAAGTAAGTGGAAAGCAAAAAAAACATATGTAGTATCTAAAGCTGGTTACAAAACCCTTTACAGAAAAGGTTCAACATCATCTTACACCTTGTCTCTTAAGTCAGGAGTTCTTAGACTTAATGGAAAAAAAGTTGCTTCTGGAGTATCCAAATATGATTTCATAAATGGAAAAACTTTTGCTTACTCCAAAAAAGGAACTGCTTTATCCGCTAGTTTGAAGAATCCTAAAAAGTATAAGAGAATCTGCAATGGTGTAAAAAAATTCAAAACTAATTCTGTTGGTCTTGCAACAAAAATTGTAACTACCAAAGGAACTAGAAAATTCTAATATTCTGAGATTTGTCAAAGCTTCATCTATCAACCCTAAACAAAAAATAAACAAACCCAAAAGTACTAGGCGGGACTTCCCGCCTACTTTTTTTTATTTTTTCTTTATATCATCTCCCTTCTAGTTTTTACAATTTTAAATAAAAATATCCGAACATTTTTTCGAAAAAAGTATTGACAATTTAATTTCATATGTGTAAAATAAAACAAACAAACATTTGCGAACATTTATTTTGTAGGAGGATTTAAAAATGAATAT
>CANEMG010000138.1 GCA_947428535.1 uncultured Clostridium sp.
TTTTTCCAAAACCACATACATATCTTAAAGTGTAAGCAACAGAAATACTATATATATCCAAATACTCTAAAACTCTTTTGTTTGTTGCCTCTTCACATTTAGTTACTATGCCATTGTAAACATCATCTACCCATTTCCTTAATTTTCTAGGGTCGTCAAATACTTTATTTAGTTGCTTTTCATGTCTTTTTGTTAGTTTCATACTTTCTTTTCTCCTTTTCTACTGTTTCTGCGAAAGCCCACATATCTACACTTATTGCATTTTTCATCTTTTTAAGTTCTTCTATGTTCATTCCGCTTCTTGTCACATTTATAATATTTACATATCTTTGGCCTTGCCTCATATATACTGCACCCTTTTTCTTTGTTTCCTGTATAGTATGGACATCTCCATTCTCTTGCCATTATTAGCAATTGTTTTGTGGGAGAAATGTTATGCTTTAAAACATAGTCTTGTATTATGTCCGCGTCTTCCTGGTCTATTGGCAAAATAGCTCCACAACATTCTCCACACTTGCTACATTTTCCATTGCAAGTATTATTTACTCCAACATATCCTTCGTTTATCGTTTTGTATATTATCTCTTTGAAGTTCATTTTTGCATTTGCTCCTTTAGCTTATTAACAAAGTAAAAGCCTTGTCTTCTTATTTTATCTTGTATAAATCTTTCCTTTGTTTTCTCTGACACCTTATCTATTTCTTTTTCGATTTTATGTGCTCCTAAAAGGTCTGTTGTTCCTAATGTTATTATTAGTACTGGTTGTAGTATTCCAAATTCTCTAATGTCAAAAAATAGTATGTTCAAGATATTCATTGCAACAATAGCAAACATTAAATTGGTTATATTAGTGCTGTATCTTCTTTTTATATTACACATTTGTATATATGATTCACTCCAAACATTTAAATATTCCTTTAAATTGTCTCTATATATTTTTTCTTTTTCTTGCTCAAAAACTTTTTTTAGTTTATAAATATCTTCTATTGTGTGTTTTTTACTTGTTAATAATTCGTCATTTTTATTAGACCAATATGCAGGAGTTGGTAAATTCTTATAATATACTTTCCATTCAACCCTGTCTTTTTCTTTTACTTCTGTATAGATGTGAAAATACTCTTTATTTAATATACTTCTTAATTTGCGTATGTATCTAATTGTTTCACTCTCTTTGTTTTTCCTTTTCTTCATTTTATCCCCCTAATTATTTCTTGAAAATTTCGTCTAAAGCATTCTTTAATTCTTGTTTTATCTGTTCTTGGCTTTTTCCATTGGTGTCTATTTCTACCTTTTTTAATGCAATTTCGTCGTCTTCAAAATTAGATTCGCCGCTCTTTTTAGCTTCTATTACATCTTTTATTAATTCTAAGCTTTCAGATAATGTCATATTATTTAATATCTTATTAGCATTTTTTTCTATTTCTTCTTCACTTCTAAATGAGTCTTTTATAATTTTTATTAGTTCTTCTTTTGTAAGTGTTTTTGTTTTTCTTAAGCTATGCAGAAGAGCACTTACTTCTGTCATTATTAATATTTTGTTTCCTTTTACTTCTACTTTCCCAAAATCTGATTTAATCATTTTTTATTCCTCCTAAATTTCCTATTGCATAAGCATTTTTTATTTTATATAAGTCTTTATAATTTGTTTTTGTTAATGTTGTTCAACCTTCTATATAAAGTTTTTTCAACTACTTCTTGAGCTTCTTTTATTTTTAAATCATTATCATTTTTGTACATTTTTGAAATTCCAGCAATAGACATACCAAAATTAAATAGTTCTACTATGTCTTCTTGTGTAGTGCATTTTCCTTCTATTCTTATTTGATACGGTTCTTTTATTATTCGCATTTCATTTCTCCTGTAAATAATTTTTTCCAAATTCTTTTAAAAATTTTTCTTTGTTGTACTTTTTGATAAACATTATTCTTGCGTAATCGTGTAAGTATTGTCGTATTTCTTTCTCTATATCGGCTTTTGAGTGACATTTTCTACAAAGGTAATAAACTAATCCCCACTGTATACTTTTTTGTCTATTTGAGCCACCAAATGCTTCGTGAGTATCTAATTTTAAACATCTGCCACATAAAAAGCATTTGGTTTTATCATTTTGTAAAATACTAAATCTATTTCTTTCTTTTTTGGCTAGTTTGTTACTTTTATTTTTAATGGTTTTGGTTGTTTTCTTTTTTTCTGTTTTGTTCTTAGGATATGGATTAAAACTATTGCTTAAATCTGTTACTATCATTTCTTTTCCCCTAAACTAATAGTTCTTTACTTATATCTATCAACTTTATCCCAACTTTCTAGCAAGCTATTTATTTCATTCTGTGGTTTTGTTTCTATTCCTAGCTGATTACATTCCTGTATAGCTAAATCTATTAATCTAGCCATACTCTTTGCGGAATATGTAGAACTACCATAGTATGCAAATACATTTGTATATCCTTCTAGCTTGCTGTTTGTAATCTCTGTTATCCAACCAATACCATTCTTAGACCAACTTTCACAAAATCGAGAAACAGCTGCATTTTTAATTGGTAAGACCTCATATTCTCCAATATTTTTTATCAAATCTCTGTAAATGTCTTCTTTTGGAATATTCAATTCTTCTTGAAGTTTTCCTAATAACACCCACATATATCCATTTGCGTCCAGTGACCTTTTTTTAGTTTTCTTTTTTGCCTCAACCTTGATTTCTTTATTGTCTTTTAGTTTCTCATATAGGTATATTGGAGATTGTTTTGTATAAAAAGTAACTGTATATGCCTTTTCATTAAAATCTTGTCCTATATTGATTTTAGTTGCAACAAAGTCCATTCTCTACACCTCTTCTAAGTTATCTCTCATCTCTTCTTCAAATTCTTCTGTTTTCATATATTCTTCATATTCTTTTATTTTTTCTAATGTTTTTTCCAGTTTACTACTGCCTATTCTTTGTCTAATTATTTCTAACCTGTCTTTATCGTCAGTAGATTCTAAAAATGCAACATAAAAATCTGTTATCATTTTATACTTCATATCACTTTCATAGTTATTAATTAATCGGTAGACACTTTCGTTTTTATCTATGTAATATTCAATATATGCTTCTCTAATTTCTTCGTTTGTTACTCTTTCATCGTCCAAAAATTCTTCTGCAATATCTTTTAATTTGTCTTGCTCTTCTTCTTTCATATTTTGTAGCCTTTTATATTCTTCTGTAAATTCTATATAAGATTCTTCTTCCAATTGTTGCATTAAGCAAAAAATAGTATGATTTAGTGTATTTTTTAATACGTTTATGCTTTCTATACTTAAAGCATAACTAAATGTATCTTTTACACTTTTTCCAAAGTAATTTCTATTTTCTTCGTTATTATCTTTTATCATCACTTCAAACCAAACCCTTCTGTCTTTAATTCCTATTGAATCCAGTTTTAGAGTTATTTCAAATCTTTTGTATGTAAATATAGTCCATTCTTTTTCCCATAATTTTTGGTCTAAATAATTTTTTATTATAAAGCTGTAGTCTACATCGTAAACTTTTAAAGCTAACATTTTATTTTCCATTCGGAAATTCTCCCCTTTCTAAACATTGTGATAATATTTCTAATTTTGGTATATATTCTTTTTCTATAAAATCCTTGTCATATTCTACTGGAGTCATCTTAATTCTATCTTTGTCAATTTCATTGAAGTAGTTAATATAGTCATTTTCTTCTAAACCATACGAAACTATAAATAACTTGTGTATATTTGCCGCATACATTTCTACTTGCGCTTGTCTCCAATACTGCTTAGTTACTTTAAACTCTTTGTTTGCATTGTGTGTTTTAACTTCATAAATACAATCGTCAGTATTTCCGTCTAAGTTCGCTCTCAACCTGCCAATTATTATTTGCTTGTCCTTTTCAAGACCTTCTATTTTCAAAGAATCTAAGATTTTATGTTCATAGTTAGTACCTGCTTGCATAGCGTCTGTTTTTATTGTATTTTTATATAGGCC
>CANEMG010000139.1 GCA_947428535.1 uncultured Clostridium sp.
GTTGTTTTTCCTACTCCATTTACTCCTACAACTAAAATTATTGATGGAGTTGTTTCTAAATTTAATTTTGGATCTGCTACATCCAAAATATTTTTCATTATTTCTTTTAATGCTGTTTTTACATTTTCTTCATCTTCGATTTTTTCTTTTTTTATTTTTATTCTTAATTCATCTATTATTTTTACTGATGTTTCCATTCCTATATCTGACATTACTAAAGCTTCTTCTAATTCTTCTAGTAATTCTTCATCTACTTTCCTAAATGTACTAAAAACATTGTTAATTTTTTCATCTATAGAATTTTTTGTTTTCCCTAATCCTTGTTTTAATTTATCAAAAAAACCCATAGTTCCCCCTTTTAATTTCATACCTTTATTTTATATCATTAAAACCTTAAAAAATCAATACTTTTTGGACTTTTTATTATACATTTTTAAGTATTTATTTTAATAAAATATAAATTATTTAAACTTAAAAATTATATAGTTTTTTCATATTTTTTATACTGTTCGTAAATCTTGTTTAACTCTTCTTCTCTTTTGTTAAATAATTGAACAGATCTTTCTATTCTACCCTTCCTTATATCTTCAATATCACTTAATACTTCTTCTAAATATTGTGATGTGACATTAGATACTTGATTAAATGCTTTTTGAGTTTGAACTGGATATTTTTTTAATAAATATTTCATAAATTCTTTATAATCAGACTCAGATTTTCCAAGCATAAAATCTTTTGGTAGTAAAACTGCGGATTTTCTTTTTGAATCTTCCTCATCTAGTGATTCTTCTGATAGTCTATTTCCCTGTAAATCATAATCAAATCCTAAAATCATTTCATTATCAAACATAGGATATAAATCTACTTGTCCTGTTTTTTTATCTTCACGAATAAACCAATTATTTAATCTTCTATCTGGATTCATATATTTTAAATCATAAAGCATCATATTTATGAAATCTTGTTTAAAATCTAAAAATTCTTGGTATGGTCTTCTATTTTCATTCATATAGAAAAAAATAGAAGCCATTATAGTATCTATATCAACTCCATTGTAAATTTCTTTATCTGAATTTTGATTTTCTAAAAAATCTTTTATTATAGATCGAGGAAGAATAAGAGTATCATTTTCAGATGTTTCTTCATAACTAATTACTCCATAATCAAATTTATTATTTAATAATGGTGCTTTATATAGTTCACTTTCACAAACCTTAAATCCGTTTTTTCTTCCTAACAAAAAACCTAAAAACTCACTAATATGTGTATCCTCAGTCCATATTGTTCTTTTTAAATAAAGTTTATTATGTTTTTTTCTATCTTTAAACAAATCAGAATTTATAGCTATATATTCATATAACCCTTTTCTTATTTGATCATGTAAGGTATACTTTTCTAAATCAATCGGTTTTCCAATATATTTCATTTCTCCTCCAGCTTTATTTATTCTCTCTTTTCTTATCTTTTATTCTTTGGTATATCGAAAAACATGTTTATTATAGCACTTTTGAATAGTTATTACAAGAGATTAATTCATTACAGTATACTTATTATTAAAAGGAAAAGCGTTGGAAAACTACGCTTTTCCAACGCCTCTGTAAATCGATGAAACATTCTTTAAAAATCCCAGTCGACTTGAAATATTAATTTATCAGATAACCTTTTATTGTTACATATTATCAGATTTTATAATTCAATCTTAGGCTCATATTTTTCAAGCCACATATTTACTTGAATTAGATAAGCCATAAGTTGTGGTCCTGTCATAAGCTGACCAAACCAAGGTCTTGAAAAAGCTGTTCCATCTGTATTTATAATATCTAAAATATACTCCCTATTTAACAATTTATTTATAGGTGCATTTTCACTTTCCATAATTTTAGACAATTTTTCTTTTACTATTTTTAAGTAATTAGGATTATGAGTTTTAGGATATGGACTCTTTTTTCTATATATAATTTCTTCTGGAAGTTCTCCTTCCATTGCGTATCTTAATAGTCCTTTCTCTCTTCCTTTATATGCTTTCATTTCCCAAGGAATGTTCCAAACATATTCTACTATTCTGTAATCGCAAAATGGAACTCTAACCTCAAATCCATTATACATACACATTCTATCTGTTCTATCTAACAAAGTTTGCATAAACCAATTAGATGTTAAATAAATCAATTTCCTATGCAACTTGTTATCTTCTGTATCAGTATCTAAACATTTAACTTTTGCAAGTTCTTCTTCATATCTTTCTTTTACATATTCTTTAATAGAAATTTCTTTTGAAATATCTGGATTTAACAAATTTTGCCTTTCATCTAATGCAATAGACCAAGGGAATGTATTACTACTTAGTGCATCTTCTCTAAAATACCAAGGGTATCCACCTAAAATTTCATCTGAGCATTCTCCTGAAAGAGCTACTGTGATGTGCTTTTTCACCTCTTTAAAAAACAACAAATATGATGAATCTACATCAGCCATTCCAGGAAAGTCTCTTGCTATAAGAGCATCTTCTAAACCTTCTACTAATTCTGGTGTATCTAAAACAATTTTATGATGATTTGTATCTAAATATTTAACCATTAAATCTATATAATAATTGTCACTATTAGGTTGAAAATCACTTTTAACAAAATTCTTTTCTTGATCTACATAATCAACAGAAAAAGTTTCTAATTTTTTACCATATTTTTCTTTGTAATAATCACTAGCATATTTAGAAATTATACTAGAATCTAAACCTCCTGATAAAAGAGTTCCTATTGGTACATCTGAAACCAATTGTCTTTCTATTGAATCTTTTATTAAAAATCTTAATTTCTCTGAAGTTGTTTTTAAATCATCTTTATGTTCTTTAGTTTCTAAACTCCAATACTCTTCTTTTCTCATACTGCCATCTTTATTATATACTAAAAAATGTGCTGGTTCTAATTCCTGTATCCCTTTAAACGGGCTTTTTCCTGGAGTATGACTAGGACCTATTCCAAAAAGTTCAGCAATTCCTGTTTTATCAATACATGTTTCTACTTTTGGATGTTCTAAAATTGCTTTTACTTCTGATGCAAAAATAAGATTATCTTCTGAAAAAGTATAATAAAGTGGTTTTATTCCAAAATGGTCTCTAGATAAAAAAAGCTCTCCTTTTTTATCATTCCAAATTGCAAATGCAAAAATTCCATTTAATTGTTTGCACACATCTTTTCCATAAAAAATATATGCTTTAAGTAAAACTTCTGTATCTGAATGCCCTTTAAATTCAAACCCATTACTTTTTAAAACTTCTCTTAATTCTGGTGCATTATAAATTTGACCATTATAAACAATTGTATATGTAACTTCATCTACTCTATAACTCATTGGCTGTTTTCCATTTTCTATATCTATAATGCTAAGTCTTCTATGACCTAAATTAGCATGTTTTGAAAAATATAATCCATCTTCATCTGGACCTCTTTTTGTTAAACTTTTAGTCATATTTTTTATAATATAATAATCATTTGATATATCTTCTTTATAATTTACAACTCCCGCAATTCCACACATAAAAAAACTCCTTACACAAAATATATTCTAATTATATTTTATGCAAGAAGCTTGTTTATATGTTACCTATTTTATCATTTCCTTTAGTTTTACCAATGTATTTAAAGCATCAATTGGAGTAAGTTCATTTACATTTATTTTATCTAATTCGTGAGATATGTCTGCAAGTTTTAAATTAAATAAATCAAACTGTCCTTCAACTTGTTTTTTAGCTTCAGGTTCTTCTTTTATTTTTACTCCACCTTTTTCAAGAGATCGTAAAATTTTATTAGCTTTAGTTACTACATTTTTAGGAACTCCTGCAAGTTTTGCTACATGAATACCATAACTTTCATCTGTTCCACCTTCTAAAATTTTTCTTAGAAAAATTACATCTTCACCTTTTTCTTTAACTGCTATATGATAATTTTTTATACCTTCTACTTTTTCTTCT
>CANEMG010000140.1 GCA_947428535.1 uncultured Clostridium sp.
TTCCATCATATCCATTTAGTTTTTTATATATTTCTGTTTTTATAGCTGATGATGCATCTGAAAAGAAAAATGTTCTTAATCCCATTTCTTCTATATCATCTTTTGAAACTATATATGATGTATCTGGATAATTTCTCTCTCTCGTATATTTTTCTAAATTATCATATTTAGTTAATTGCCTACTAAATGATGCTTCTGCTTCAGAATTTATTATTGGCATAACTAGTTTTTCTAGCCAATCTTCATTTCTGATTTCAATATCTTGTGTAATAAAAACTAAAATATCTGCCTCGCTTTTCATCGCTATTTTTTCTCTTGTTAAACTATGTGAAAAGTCTTTAGGTTCAATACGCGTATATTCTAAATTTAATTTATTTAGTAGTTCTTCCGTATTATCCTTACTTTTTGTAAGAACATAACTAACTTTTTTTATTTCTACTTTTTTCTGACTTTTTATAGCTTTATTTAGTGTTTCTAAATATTGTTCTGCATTATATAATGGACAAATTATTTCTATATTCATATTGTATTTATATTGCTCCTTCTTTTTTTAGAACAGAAATAACTGTTTTAAATAATATTTCAATATCTAAAAGAATAGACATATTGTTAGCATAATAAGTTTCTAGTTTTACTCTTTCTTCATAAGAAGTATCACTTCTTCCATTAGCAGCCCAATATCCTGTTATTCCTGGTTTTACACTTAAAACTTCTTCTCTATGCTCTCCAAAAAGTTCTATTTCACCATCTATAACTGCTCTTGGTCCTACTAAACTCATTTCACCTTTTAAAACATTTATAAATTGTGGAAATTCATCTAAACTAGTTTTTCTTAAGAATTTTCCTATTTTTGTTATTCTAGGATCATTTTTTAATTTTCTTGTTTCTTCAAATTCTTTTCTAAGTTCTTCATCTTGCTCAAGCATAGTTTTTAATTTTTCTTCCGCTCCTACAACCATACTTCTAAATTTATACATTTTAAAATGTTCTCCATTTTTTCCTATTCTTTCTTGAGAATAGAATATTGGTCCATCTTCTTTATTTAATTTATTTATTATCCATACTATTGTTGTTAGTGGTATTAAAATTGCTACTCCAACAATACTTCCAATAATATCGATTATTCTTTTAAAGAATAATGTTATTCCTTTTGAAAGATAATCAAGTGTATCTGCTGTTATATTTACAATTCTATAAGTTTCTTTTCTTCTTAATGTTATAAGCATTGTTATTAATATTATTTTTAAATCTGTTTTCACAGATTTTGTATAATGGTATCTTACATCCATATCTAATCTATCTGTAAATTCAATTCTCTGTCTTCCAGATATTTGATATGCTCCTGTCATTCCTGGTTTATGTTGTATTATATAATTATAAGCTTCTCCCATTTTTTGTTTTTCTTCTGGTAAATATGGTCTAGGTCCTACTAAACTCATTTCACCTTTTAAAACATTTATAAATTGTGGAAATTCATCTAAACTAGTTTTTCTTAAGAATTTTCCTATTTTTGTTATTCTAGGATCATTTCTAAATTTCCTAAAAGTTTCATATTCTCTTTTCATTTTTTCTTCTTGTAACATTGTTTCTAACATTTCATCTGCATTTTTTACCATTGTTCTAAATTTATACATTTTGAAAGTTCTTCCGTTTTTTCCTACTCGCTCTTGTGTATAAAATATAGAGCCATTATCTCCGTTTTTTGTATTTTGAAAAAATACTACAATTGATAATGGTATTAGTCAAATAATTCCAAATAAAGAATTTAGTATTTATATTATTCTAATTACTAATTTTTTTATAAGCACTTGTGTTTTTTTAGCAAGTTTTTTAAATACATTTTCATTTATGTCTTTTACTTCAAATGGTATTGCTAAATCGCGCTCTTCCATTATTTTTTTCCTCCATATATTTTTTATCTTATGTCTTTCTATATTAAACAAACACTTAAAAAGATTATACCATATTTAATTTACGGACGCAACCTTTTGATGACATTTTTATATGTTTTTTTACATTTTTTTTACTTTTGTTTTCTTAATGTTTTTCACTATAATATTATCTAAAAATAATTCTATTTTTATTCTGTCAAACATATACTAAAATAAAATATTTTTCTTTTAGGAGAGTCAACTTGAAACGCTTTAAATTTTTTATTTTTAATACTTCTATTCTTATAATAACTTCTATTATTTTTAGAGCCATTGATATTTATTTTACTGCTTATGTTGCCAGTAAGATTGGCTCTGAAAATGTTGGCATTTATCAATTAGTTATGAGTGTGTATTTATTCGGAATTACTCTTGCAACTTCTGGTATAAATCTCGCAGTTACTCGTGTTATCTCAGAAGAACTTGCACTGGATAATCCTGGCGGAATTAGAAAAATAATGAAAAAATGTTTATATATAACTTTAATTACCAGTGTTGCTACTAGTATTATTTTATATATAAATTCAGATTTTATTATAGAAAAATGTTTACATAGCAAAGTATCACATTCTGTCATATACCTTGTCTGTCTAGCACTTCCACTGATTTCTATGAGTTCTGCAATTGCTGGATATTTTGCTGGAGTCCGCAGAATCTATAAAAATGCTATTGGACAATTTATTGAACACGTTGCTAAAGTGATAGTTACAGCTTTTATACTTATGTTGTATTTACCAAATGGATTAGAATATTCTTGTTTTGCACTTATTTTAGGTGATGTTCTATCAGAAGTAATTTCTTTTATATATATTTACTTAATATATCTATTTGATAAAAGAAAATACAATAATACTACGGAATTAGCTAATTCGCCAAATTATACATATAAAGTTGTTAGAATTTCTATACCAATTGCAATTACTTCTTATATACGTTCAGGACTTACTACTTTTAAACAACTTATAATTCCATCTAGTTTAGAAAAAAGTGGTATAAATTGTGCTGAATCATTGTCAAAATATGGAATAATAAATGGAATGGCTCTTCCAATTATTATGTTTCCAGATATTTTAGTTAAATCTTTTGCAAGCCTGCTTATACCAGAATTTTCTAGATATAATGCAAAAAAAGATTATAAAAGAATTAAACAAATGACAGGAATTCTTTTATTTTTAATTGGTGGTTCTGCACTTTTTCTAACATTCATTTTGTTTGTGTTTTCTGATAATATTGGTAATTTTATTTATAAATCTAATAATGTTAGCACATACATAAAAATACTTGCTCCGCTTGCAACTTTTATCTATGTTGATACAGTAGTTGATAGCATTTTAAGAGGTCTTGATGCACAAGTTGGTGTAATGATTATTAATATATTTGATTTAGTTTTAAGCACAAGTTTTATATATTTTATTGTTCCCCAATTAGGTCTTTTAGGATACATTATTTCAATTTATATGAGTGAAGTTTTAAATTTTACAATTAGTCTTTTTCAATTAATAAAAATTGTGTATTTTAAAAATAAAAACTAATAAAACTTATTATAGTAAAATATAAAATAATAGCATTATAACTTCAATTATTTTTAAGTCGAAACTTTCATTTAGTTATAATACTATTATTTTATATAGAATAGACTATTTAATAAGTTTTATTAGTTTTATTTTTTAATTACTTTCCTCTTATATTAAGCATTTTCTGTTTTTATATCATAATTTTGTAAAAATCTTATTCAACAATATTATCTATTTTCATAGCAATACTGTCTATTTTTCTTATCATTTTAGCATTTTTAAATTTATCAAACATATTTGTTTTTCTAATTAAATCCAAAAGTTTTTTTCTAATCATTTCAATAGCTATACAAACACCAAATACTATTAATGCTGTGACAATAAAACGTGGAATTAACATATATGTATTTACAAAAGAATAATCTTGCATAACAAATTTTAACCATTGCTTTTTAGTTAAAAAATTATCATGTATTAAATACACTCCAAACGTTGCTGAAGCTATTTTACCTATAATATTAT
>CANEMG010000141.1 GCA_947428535.1 uncultured Clostridium sp.
GTTCTTGTTCCTTCTGCTAAATCATCATCTACTACTAGATATTTTTGGAATATTCCTTGTCCTATTGCATCTCCTTTTTTTATTTCTACATCTTCATCTTTTATATTAAAAAATGAAAACATGAAGTGTCCATCATTATCTTCATTTCCATAATAATCTTTATCTATTACTCCTACACTATTAGCCATTACTAGTCCTCTTTTTCCTGCATTAGAACTTCTATTAAATAATAGTAAAACTTCATCTTCTTCCATATATGCTTTCAATCCTGTTTTCACTAAAGTTGGTTTTTGACCTTTTTTAAATGATGGTATTATACAATCTTCTGCTGCTTCTATGTCATATCCTGCTGAGTATTTTGTTTTTCTAACTGGTAAATTTATTCCTGCATTTTCAAATCCTTTTGCTACTTCAAATCCACGTTTTTTCATTTCTTTTCTCCTTACTTTAATTTTTTTCTTATTATATAATCTTATTTAATAAATTTCAATCTTTTATGTATAAACTTTTTTATATATTAAAAGAACCATTTGCAATTCTCAAAATTTCAAATGGTCTTTTTATCTTATTTTATTTCTATGGTTTCTCCCACAATTCCTCTGATACTAGATGGTAGAGAAACCATCGGACGAACTCCGATGTAAAGATGTGTATAGGCAAGATTATTCAAATAACCATTATAATTTATGTGCCATACATGAGTAGAGTTATTTGGATAAGCAGCATCCAGCCAATAAGAAGTTACCCCTTCATATATACCTGTACTATGTGTTACGTATAGTGTATCTGTGTTATCTAATATTCTATTTTCTATGTTCATTGAATCTGTATTCATACTTGTATTATATTTCTCATTATAGCTCTTTATTAATATATCAAATTTTGGAGCTCCTTGGGCTTTTGCTCCAGTTACTCCATTTGCAAATTCGCTCCAGTAACTTTCCGTTTTTAATCCTTTTAAAAGCACATCTCTACTTGTATTTGAATATACTTTATATTTTTCACTTGTTACTAACCCTGCTGTTGCTGGTACTAAACTATTAGGTAAAAATTCATCTAATAGTAAATAAATATTACTTTTATCATTATATAGTACTTTCCAATTGCTTACTTTTTGTCCTTTTACTGTTGCAGTATAATTTATGTTTTTTCCATAATATTCTGCTGTTATCTGACTTACTAATGTTTCATATTCAACATTTATTGATACTTCTATGTCTGTTACTATATTATAATTATTTATATCTGTTGGAGTATATGTTACTTTAAATTTATTTGTTCCTATATTTCCTACTGGTGTTTCTAATGGATCTTGAAATTTAAATCCTTCTGGTAATTGTATATCTCCTAATGTTTGTCCATTTGTTGCTGTTATTCCTGTTGGTACTGTATATTCTGGATTTGCTTTTTCTATTTCTATTGATATTTCAATATCTCTTACTTCTCTTCCATCTTCTGATATATATGTTACTTTAAATGTATATATTCCTGCATTTTCTATCGGTGTATCCAATGGATCTTGAAACTTAAATCCTTCTGGTAATTGTATACTTGCTAGTGTCTTTCCATACACTGCTGTTATTCCTTCTGGTACTGTATAATCTGGTATTTGATCTTCAGTTTCTCCTGTGCTTTGAGTATATTCTATTTGTAATCCAAAACTTATACTACTTTCTCCTCCTGTTATTTCTGTTACATCTACTGGCCATTCTACTGTAAAATGTATATTACATCTATCTCCTACTTCTATTTTGGGATGTCCTACTTTTATTCCATCTAGTCCCATTACTTTTATTTTATCGCTTCCTGTTATATTGTTCGGAGTTACTGCCCTAACTTCTGCTGGCATTGTTCCAACATTTACTATATCTACTGAGAATTCTACTCCTGCTCCTGGATACGCTAAATCTGCTACATTTACTGTTAATGTATTTTTATCAGCTGATATTTCTGCTGTTGTTTTTTCTTTATCTGCTCCTATATTTTTTACTATTTCTGCATTTTGGAATTCTAAGTCAAATGTTCCTTTTGCATTTGCTGTTCCCAAAATTGTTAAAGTCTCTGAAAATACTGCATAGCCTATTGCCAATATTAACAGTGAAATTATAAGAATTACTATTAAAGCTTTCTTGTTATTTACTCTTACTTTCATTTAAAATTATCCTTTACTTTATCACATTTATATTTTTGATTTTATTATAAAAATACTTTTAATTCAACTTCATTTTATTACTTTTATATAACATTTTAATGATTTTAATATTAATAAAAAAACTATATAGCACAAAAAAGATGTTTTCGAAAAAACACCTTTCTTAATTTTATTTATACAAATTTATTATATAGAAACTAGTCTTGTGCATATGGTATAAAAGCAATATGTCTAGCTCTTTTTACAGCTAATGTGATTTCTCTTTGATGTTTTGCACAAGCTCCTGTTGCTCTTCTTGGTAATATTTTACCTTTTTCATTGATAAATTTCTTTAATTGTTCTGCATTTTTATAATCTAATACAAAGTTTTTATCATTACATAAAGCACAAACTTTTTTTCTCATTTTTCTAAACTTTGGATTAAAATCATCATCTTGATTGTTTCTATTGTTTCTTTTATTATTCTTTTTATCAGCCATCTTAAATCCTCCAATCTTCTAACTTTATATATTTATTAAATTAGAATGGTAAATCATCATCAGAAGAAGTAACTTGGAATTCAGCACTTTCTGTAACTGCTTCTCCAAATGTATTTCCAAAATCTGATGTCTCTCCATCTCTTTTACTATCAGCAAAATATGCTTCTTCTGCAACCACTTCTGTTACATAATGTTTTTGTCCTTGGTCATCATCCCAAGTTCTTGTTTGGATTCTTCCAATTATTCCAACTTGTTGTCCTTTTTTGAAGTATTTGCTTACAAATTCTCCAGTTTTACTCCAGGCTACAATATTAATAAAATCTGCTTGTCTTTCTTCTCCTTGTCTAACAAATCTTCTATTTACTGCTAAACTAAAAGAAGCTACTAATGTATTGTTTGTTTGAGTATATCTAACTTCTGGATCTCTTGTTAATCTTCCCATTAAAACTACTTTGTTCATTTGATTTCCGCCTTTCTTATTATTCTTCATCTTTTCTTACAACGATGAATTTAATAACTTCGTCTGTTATTCTATATACTCTTTCAAGCTCTTTTATTAAAGTTGGAGCAGCTTCGAAATTGATAAGTATATATATTCCTTCTGAATTCTTTTTGATTTCATAAGCTAATTTTTTCTTTCCTAATTCTTCAACTGATTCAACTTTTCCATCATTATTAATTAAATTTGAAAATTTTTGGATTAATTCTTTAACTCCTGCATCTTCAACATTTGGATTAATAATGAATACTGTTTCATATCTATTCATTATCTTTCACCTCCCTTTTGGATATTAAACCCATATTTTAATATGAGTAAGGGTATAAGAAAACATAAAATTATAATTCTATGTTTTTTATACTGAAACATTGTAACATAGTTTTCTCTGTTTTACAAGCCTTTTTTCAAACTTTTACGGTTCTGTTTTGCACTAATATTTACTATAGATTTTATTTCTACAATATAAAAATATAGCTTGACTTTAAAAATATTGAGGTATTTACTGCTGATTATATAGTAAATACCTCATTCTTATATTTCTTATTTATTCGATTTTATTTTTACTTTAATTCTATTGTATCTCCAATAGTTCCTGAAACATTCTTTGGTAGAGTAACTACTGGTCGAATACCAGAACTAATGTTGTTATAACTAGCACCACTTGTAAGACCATAACAACTTATATTCCACAATGTAGTAGCTTTTTGTGGATGATCGTATATATCAGCAAACCAATAAGCTCCTACATCTTCATAGTCACTTGAATGTGGTACATATAGTTTGTCAGTAGTAATAAATGTTCCAGCATTTCTAATTGTTGGATCTG
>CANEMG010000142.1 GCA_947428535.1 uncultured Clostridium sp.
TGTATATTTAAACTTATTTTTTCTGTAACTTCTACTGTTTCTGATCCTGCTGTTATATGGAAATTTGAATATGTAATCGCCTCTCCAACTACTCCTAATGCTGCATCTGATTTTACTTTAAAATCTATTTTTAATAAATCTGTATTTGATGTTATTCCATTATTAAAATCTATTACTATTTTTGTATTGTTTTCATTTCCTCTTGGTGATCCATTAAATGCTACATATGCTGATGAGTTTGGTAAGCTTCCTAAATCAGCGTTTGTTAAATCTTCAACTTTTAATTTCTCATTTCCTATATCTACAGTACCATCAGAATTTTTTTGTATACTATCTACTGTAATTGGTTCAAATATATCAGTATTATAATTTACATATCCTTCTACACTTGTTACTTTTTTACTACTATCTACATCTTTTAATGATAAAGTTACAGTTACTATACTTCCTCTTTTTACAGTTGAGCTAGGTACTGTAACTCCTATAGTAGTACTTACAGCTGCATATACACTTGTGCATATTAGCACAGCTACTATAAATAATTGTAATACTATTAACTTACTTTTTCTCATATTTATCATTCTCCTCTTTTGCTTGTACACTATAAGAATATCATTTCTTTTTTTAAAATGCAATAGTTTTTTTTACTATATTCGACTTTTATTTCCAGTTATTTAGGTAACCTTTTGATTACCTAAATAACTATATTTTTCTATTTTTTTGAGTAGTTTAAATCATATCCATTTACTTCTGCTCTATGATATAATAATAATTTTGAATCTGATACATCTACTTTTCCATCATTGTTTATATCAGCTGCTTCAAATTCAGCACCTTCTAAATCTATTACTTCAACTCTGTATGCTTTAATTAAGTTAGAATCTAATGAATCTGCTGATCCATCGCCGTTTACATCACCTTTTACTACTACTTGGTATACTACTAAGTCTCCATTTTGATCTTTTACTACGTTTCCATTTTCATCTACTATTTTTACATACATTCCTGTTGCCATATTTCCTGATGTAATTGTATCATCATCTTTTGTCACTACTACAGTATATTGTAATCCATTTAATAAGATTTCTTTAAAGTCTTCTACTGGTGTTTTGGCAGCAACACCTTCTAAATATTCTTCTCCAACTTCATATCCTAAATCGTTTGTATTTATTACTTTAGAATCTGGGTCTGGATCTACTGTATTTGTTGTATTATCTGTATTTGTATTATTATCTGGTTTTTCTGTATTTGTTGTATTGTCTGGTTTAGTTGTATTATTTTCTGGTTTTTCTGTATTTGTTGTATTATCTGGTTTAGTTGTATTATTTCCTGGAATTACTACATTTCCTGGATCGCTTGGATTTGTTGCCTGAACTTTATAATTAATAGTTGCTGTTGTTCCATTACCTATACAAGTATCAACTTTTTCTCCATTTCCACTCATAGCTAATACTACAACTTTTCCTTGTTTGTCTCCAGATGTTCTTGTATTTAATGTTACATATTTTCCTTCTGATTCGACTCTTCCATTTTGACTTGTTTCACCAAATCCTGTTCTTGCAACATCTATTGCTAATAATTGTGAGAATATTTTTGGTAATTCTACATCAATAGTTGTTGGATAAGATGATAATGATATTGGATCATTAATTACTAAATTAATTTTTTGGTTATTTAAGTTAATATTTAATTTATCTTCTCTTTCTAAGTAATTAGCATAATTTGCATTTGAAACATAATCTAAGTATATTAATAAATTTTCAATATCTGTTATTTGGTTTCCTGATAAATTAAAGTCTTCCATTTTTTTGAACAATTTCATATATTGTTGTTCATTGATATTCAATTTTCCTGAAATTAAGTTATTACTTAAGTCTAATGATTTTAAATTAGGTACATTTATTATTGAACTTATATCTGATATATAGTTATAAGCTAATGATAATGTTTTTAAGTTTTTCATAGCTGTCCAGTCTATATCTCTAAGATCAGCTATATAGCAATAACTTGCATTTAAATCACGTAAGTTTGTTAATTCAGATATTCTTTCTATATCGTATAATTCAGCATTATATGATATATCTAAATCTTTTAATCTTGGTAATTTAACATATCTTTCTACATCACCATTTAATAATTTATTTGCTAAACTTGAAACTTGATTGAACAAGAATAAGTTTCCTGCTGTACCTTTATTATTTCCTTCAATAGTCTCATAAATTTTTATGTCATTTATTATGTTATTAACATTTGTATTTCCTAGTTTTCCTAATACATAGCTAACATTACTATTTGTAGAATCTATTGTTCCATTTTTTTCATATTCTACTAATATAGATTTTACTTTAGTATATTTATCTTTACAAGCATATATTGTTTTTGAACCATATGTATAGTTCTTTGCTGTATATGCTAAGTAAATTGAATATAATGTGTTAGTTTCTGATTTATTATTTTGTAATTTTTCTAAAGTTTCTGTTTCTAAGTTTGATGGTATGTTTTCTTCTTCACATTCTTTAATTCTATTTTCTAAATACTCTATTTCATAACAATATCCTGATGTTGTATCTTCATTCATTCTTTTGATTAAGCAATAGTTTGCCATTTCAGAATATAAATTAATTTCTCTAAATGTATTTAATAATTCTACACATTTTGTTCTACTTAAAGCATTATCTTTTAAGAATTCATCAAAATATTCTGCTAACGGTTTAGCATCTGCTTTATCTGTATTAAAATTAATTCCAAAAGCTTTTGTTAATAATTCTTTATCTAAATCTGATAAAGCTTTTTCTGCTTCTAATGTTTTTAAGAAATCAATTTCTTCAGTTACTAAAGCTTTTGCTGATTCTGCTGATTCTTTTGTGGCATTAACATATGTTTCGTATTCATCATATGTTATATAATTTATATTTGGAACTAATAATGTTGTTATTTTATATTCTTTATTAAATACAACATATAAATATTCTAAATAATTATACATTTGATTTATACTACTTGATAAATCAGATACTGCACCTGCTTTATCTTCATATCCATCAATTAAATTTTTATAACCTGGTTCATATGTACCATCTTCTTTTCTGCTTCCATATATAGTTTTTAGTATACCTTCTATAGATCCAGCTATACTATCTAAATCATTTTTATAATTCTCTTTTGTTGTATCAACAGCTGCTGCATCTTCTAAAAGTTTCATAATATTAGCTGTTGCTTTAATAATTTCTTCTGAGTTTGTATCTATTATTGCCTTTTGTTCTTTTATTTTTTTCATTGCATCAGCTAAATTTCCATAACTTCTTGTTTTTAAATATTGAACATATTTAGATATAATTTGTGATTCCCAGATATCTTTTTGTCCATCCATATAATATATAGGTTCAATATTTTCTAGATAGTTATGAGAAACATTTAATTTTGAACTTAATCCTACAAAATCTTCTATTCCTGATAAATCTCTTATTTGTTCATTATTTAACATTAATGATGTTATTTTATTTGTTAAAACTGAGTCATCTATAACAAATGTTTTTGCTTTATCATATGCTTGTATATATAATGTTTTATTTGCTTCTTTTCCAACAAAAGGTATTTTGTATCCTTGTCTTGATGAAATTGTTCCATTTGAAGAAATTGTAGTAATAATTGTTTCTTCTACTGGTAAGTTTACTATAGCATTATTACTATATTTACGTAATACATTTGATTTATAATCATATTTATATTCTATTGTATTAGTTTTAGTATTTGTTAATGTTCTCATGTCTCCATTTGTTGTATATGTAAATTCATCATATATAACGTTTCCATTTGAGTCAACTGAGTATGGATAACTTTCCAAAGCAGAATTTTTTGTTTGTCCTGCTGTTAATTGTGATTTTATCGCATTGTATAAGTT
>CANEMG010000143.1 GCA_947428535.1 uncultured Clostridium sp.
ACAAAATCAAAGGATAGGTCATCAGTAACTTTAGCGGCAGATGAAATAGCAGAAGGAGTAGTAAAAAAAGTAGAGGAAGAAACAGAAGAATAATATTTTTAAAGAAGAGGTATTTGTAGTATGTTAGTTATATTATCTGGAGTAGCAGGAGCAGGAAAAGATACAATAAAAAAAGAAATTGTAAAAAGAATGGAAAATGTAAAATCAATTCCATCACTTACAACTAGAGCACCAAGAGAAGGAGATATTCCTGGACAAACATATATATTCTTGTCTAAAGAAGAGTTTGAAGCTAAAATAAAAAATGATGAAATATATGAATATGATATACATCATAATCATTATTATGGAACATCTAAAAAAATATTAAATGAGGAATCTAAAAAAGGTATTATAATAAAGGATATTGATGTTAATGGAACAGAAATATTAAAAAATACTTTGAAAGATATAAAGGTTGTAACTATATTTTTAAGAGTACCAAAAGAAGAACTAAGAAAAAGACTAGAAAATAGAATTGACAAGCCTTCAGAAGGTGAAATTATTCTTCGTTTAAATAGATTTGATTATGAAGAATCTAAAATTGGATTGTATGATTATGTTTTAAAAAATGAAGATTTAGAGAAAACAGTAAGTATAATTGAAGAAATTATAAGACAAGAAGAAAAAAATGAAAATAATTAATATGAAAAAGCTCTCAGTCATTAGCGTGACTGGGAGCTTTTTCGGATACTGAAGTCAGTATTTGCATTAATTAAGAAATTCCGACAAATTAGCAATATCTATGATGTTATGAAAGCTGTTTGAAGGACACTTTTTCAGCTTAGCATAAATTTCTTGGTTTATTTCCTCCTCTATAACTGCTTTCGGACCCCAGAAAAATGTACCATCAACTCGGAATTCAATCTTATCATCTGGTGGTAAGAAAAAGAATTTCCAATTTTTAAGAATACAATTAATTTCTGAGTGCGGCTCTGTAAATGGAATAGAATAGTCAGCACACAATGATTTTATTGCCTGGATATATCCTTCTGAAAATCCAAAAACTAATTTTGAAGAATCTCCGAAAACTTGCGATGAGAAATTGGCGTAATCATGTTCATCTGCAGCGGCTTTTTTATATGCTTCTAATTCGGAAAACATGTTTCCAAAATACCTATCTGCAAATTTTTTGTTTTTATGATTGGATACGTTTGTTGTAATGATTTTTTTTATTGTATCATTCAACTCTTTTTCATCATGCTTGACAGATCCAGGTGAGATGTCATAAGCGGCTTTATATGTTCCGCAAACGAACCCAAGCTGGTACTTGACCAGTTTGTTAATTTCATTTAACCGGTGAGTTGTGGTTTTAGCTAAAGCATTAAATGTTACGGATTGGTTTGATGTAGTGATTGTTTTCATAGGGTCACTCCTCCTCATTTCTTTTTTTAATTTTTAATGTTCTACAAAGGAATGTCTCGAATTTGAGATATTTCCTTATTATAATAAAATTACCCTACTAATATTATACAATATTTAAAAGAGAAATTCAATTCATATCTTAATACAAAATAATACAAAAAATCTAGCATATGGTAAATAATATGTGCTATAATTATTTAGAAATATATGTAGAAGAATCAAAAATAAAATTGGTATAAGATTTGTAAAAGGAGATAAAATGTTTGCAGAAGTTATAATAAATAGTAATGCTCGCGCTTTAAATAAAGTATTTGACTACATAGTTCCAATTAATATGGAAAACACCATAAAAATTGGTTCTAGAATTTTTGTGCCTTTTGGAAGAGGAAAAAAATTAGAAGATGGATTTGTTATTAACTTAAAAGAAGAATCAGAATTTGCAAACAAAGAAATAGCTAAAATAGAGGAAGAAAATAGTTTGTCAGAAGATAGAATTATACTTGCAAAATTAATGGCTAGAAAATATTTTTGTAATATATCAGACTGTATAAAATTAATGTTACCACCTGGGACAGGAGGAAAAGAGCTTTCAAATAGAGCAAAAGAGAAAACAGGGAATTTTGTGTTTTTAAAAAAGGAAAAAGAAGAAATAGATTTTTTAATAGATAACGAGAAAATAAAAAGTGAAAAACATATTAGAGTTTTAAAATTTTTAGAAGAAAATGATGGTATATATATAAGTGATTTAAAAGCAATAACAGAAGTTAGTAAGGCTATATTTAAAACATTAGAAAAAAATGGTTATATAGAAATATTAGAAAAACAAATTGAAAGAAATCCTTTTATACATAAGAATATAGAAAAAGATGAACCAAAAAAGTTAAATGAAGAACAAAAAAAATGCTTTGATAGTATAGCATTTTGTATAGATAACAATGAATTTTCAAAACATTTAATATATGGAATAACAGGTTCAGGAAAAACAGAAATATATCTTAGGCTTATTAGTAAAGTTATAAAGGAAGGTAAAAGTGCAATAGTATTAGTTCCAGAAATATCACTTACACCACAAATGGTAGATAGATTTTTAGCAAGATTTGGAGATATAGTTGCAGTTTTACATAGTAAATTATCAATTGGGGAAAGATATGATGAATGGCAAAAAATAGTTAAGGGAGATAGTAAAATAGTAATAGGTGCAAGGTCAGCAATTTTTGCACCAGTAAATAATTTAGGTATTATAATTATTGATGAAGAACATGATATGTCTTATAAATCTGATTCTACACCTAGATATAATGCAAAAGATTTAGCAAAATATATAGCAGAAAAAAATAATTGTCCATTAGTTTTAGGAAGTGCTACACCAGAAATAAATACTATGTTTTTAGCTAAAAACAATGATATATCTATGTATATTTTAACTAAAAGAGCAAATAATGCTAAACTTCCAGATGTAGAAATTGTAGATTTAAGAAATGAGTTGGTTCTAGGAAATAGATCAATGCTTAGTTTTAAATTACAAAATGAAATAGAGAAAAATATAAAAAATAAAAAACAAACAATATTATTTTTAAATAGAAGAGGATATTCTACATTTATAATGTGTAGAGAATGTGGATATGTGGCAAAATGTAAGAACTGTAATATAAGTTTAACATATCATATGAGAGAGAATAAATTAAAATGTCATTATTGTGGATTTGAAACAAGTGTTATAAAAGAATGTCCTGAATGTGGTAGTAAAAAAGTTAAATATTTTGGAACAGGAACACAAAAATTAGAAGATGAAATTCATAAATTATATCCAGAAGCATCAACTATCAGAATGGATATAGACACTGTGAGCAAAAAAAATTCTCATGAAGAAATATTGGATAAATTTAAAAATGAAAATATAGACATATTAATTGGAACACAAATGGTAGTAAAAGGACATCATTTTCCAAATGTAACTTTAGTTGGAGTTGTAACAGCAGATGGAAGTTTAAATCTTGATGACTATAGAGCTGTTGAAAAAACTTTTCAGACATTAGTACAAGTAGCAGGAAGGTCAGGAAGAGAAGAAAAAGGTAAAGTAGTAATTCAAACTTACAATCCAGATCATTATGCAATAATAGATTCGCAAAAACAAGATTATGATTTATTTTATAATCAAGAGATTGAATTAAGAAAAATGTTGAATTATCCACCATTTTGCGATATAATACTAATTAGATTTTCAGGAAAAGATTTACAAGAAATCCAAAAAATATCAGACGTGGTATATAAAAAAATAAAATCTGTAAAAGATGAAAATATAAATATCTATAAACCAGTAGCATCACCAATAGATAAAATAAAAAATAAATATAGATGGAGAATTATTGTAAAATGTAAACTTACATCAAAAGTATTAGATATTATAAATTATGGAATAGAAGATGAA
>CANEMG010000144.1 GCA_947428535.1 uncultured Clostridium sp.
TTAATATATATTTTACTATAATTTATATTAAATTTCAATTTTTCCAGTATTATATCATTCAACAGCTTGAAATATGAATAAAAAGTGAATGATTATTGGCAAAATAAATATTACAGAATCATTCACTTTCTATTTTGTTATAATATTCTTTTGTATCCTTATAAGAAAAAAATATAGAAACTTTTCTTTTGTACAGAAAATAATCGGGTTAAATTTTAAAATAGTTATAAAACTAACATTCTATTTACCCATTCAATAATATTCTATTTTTTTATAGGAATTCATTTGCAAGAACTTGCAATAGAATAATTTGAAAAAATATTATATTGAAATTATACAATACATATAGCGAAATTAGGGGAAAGGTGTCGAAAAATAGCGAAAGCTTCAAAAGAATATTTTTAATAAACTTAGTATAAAAAAGCAGAATTTATTAAGAAAAAATACAGAAAATGAATCATCATTTTCTGTATTTTTAGGATTTTTTATATTGATTATTCTGAAACTTTATTTGTTATTTCTTCTAAATCTAATAATTCTTGCCATCTGATATCAACTTCTTTTTGGAACTCCTCTATCATCCATTCATTACCAGGTTTAAACATATGTTTAAATCTTTTTTGTGGTTTTAAGAATTCTTCGATAGGAAGTTTTTTTGCAGGTTTATAAGAAATTTTATAAACACCATCTACAACTTCATATAAAGGCCAATAGCAAGTTTCAACTGCTAGTTTATTTATTTGCATTAAATCTTCTGTATTATATCCCCATCCTCTAGGACAAGGAGCCAATACATTTAAGAAACAAGGTCCCTCAGTATAAATTGCTTTTTCAGATTTTTCATATAAATCTTTATAATTGTTAAGAGCTATTGTTTGTGCAACATATGGAAGGTGATGTCCAACCATAATTTTTGCTAAATCTTTACGAGATTGCATTTTTCCAGGAACAACATTTCCAGCTGGAGTAGTTGTTGTATCTGCAAATTTAGGAGTTGCAGAAGAACGTTGAATACCTGTGTTCATGTAAGCTCCATTATCATAGCAAACATAAACCATATCATGACCTCTTTCCATAGCTCCTGATAAACTTTGAAGACCAATATCGTAAGTTCCTCCATCTCCACCAAATGCAATAAATTTTGTGTTTTTATCTTCTGGTAATTTTCCTTGACGTTTCATAGCTTTATAAGCAGCTTCTGAACCACTTAGTGTAGCAGCGGCACACTCAAATGCTGTATGAATAAAAGAATCTGTCCAAGAAGTGTATGGATAGATAAATGTTGAAACTTCCATACAACCAGTAGCTCCAGCTATAACGGCGTGGTCTTCTGGTTTTAATGCTCTTAATATTGTTCTTGCAACAGAAGGTGCTCCACAACCAGCACACATTCTATGACCAGATGTAAATCTTGAAGGTTTATTTGCAATTACTTCTTTATGATTATATGCCATATTAAATTTCCCCCCTTAATCCTAAATATCTATAAGGTTTTTCTACTTTTACTTTAGCTCCGTTTGATTGTTTTTTTTGCTCAGAAGCTATTTCTTCTAAGTCTTTATAAACACTTTTGATATCTGAAACTGTTGTATCTCTACCACCAATTCCATATACATAATTTATTGTAGGTACATTAACATTGTTTACAAACATTCCAGAAGTAACATCTTCATATAAAGCTCCACCAACTGCATTTAAAGAATCTGCTTTATCTAAAACAGCTACAGCTTTAGCATTTTTTAAAGCTTCAGCTATTTCTTCTGCTGGGAATGGTCTAAACATTCTTACTTTTAATAGTCCAGCTTTTATACCTTGCTCTCTTAATTCATCAACTGCAGCTTTTGTAGTTCCAGCTGTTGAATTCATACAAACAATAACTATTTCACTATCTTCTAATTTATATTTTTCAAAAAATTCATATTTTCTTCCAGAAATTTTTTCAAATTCTTTTGAAACTTCTGCAATTACCTTTTTAGCATTTTTCATTGCTATAGCTTGTTGAGTTTTATGTTCAAATAAATATGCTTGAAGATCTAAAGGACCAACTGCAATAGGTTCTTTATCATTTAATAAATAATGTTCTGGTTTATATGTTCCTACGAAACTTTTAACTTTATCATCTTCTAATAATTCAATATTTTCTATTGAATGAGATGTAATAAATCCATCTTGACATACCATTAAAGGTAATTGAACATCTTTATGTTCTGCTATTTTATGTGCCATTAATAAATTATCATAAGCTTCTTGGTTGTTTTCTGAAAATAACATAATCCAACCAGCATCTCTAACTCCCATTGCATCTGAATGGTCGTTATGAATATTTAAAGGCCCTGAAACAGCTCTGTTAACTAAAGACATTACTATAGGTAATCTTAAACTAGATGCTATATAGATCATTTCCCACATTAAAGATAAACCATTTGCTGAAGTAGCTGTCATAGCTCTTCCTCCAGCTGACTGAGCACCAATGCAAGCACTCATAGCACTATGTTCACTTTCAACAGCAACAAATTCTGTATCAACTTGACCATTATTTACAAAAGTTGAAAAGTATTGAGGTATTTCTGTTGAAGGTGTGATAGGGAATGCAGCAACAACATCTGGGTTAATTTGTTTCATAGCAATAGCAGCTGCTTCATTACCACTTAATCTTTCTCTTATTCCCATAATTTTTTTCCTTTCCATTTTTTATATTTATTTTATTAAATCTATTCCATTTCGATAGCTTTAAAAGGACATACCTTGGCGCAAACGCCACATCCTTTGCAAGCATCATAATCGAAATCTTCTCTTTTTCCTTCTTTATTAACTGGGATTGCATCATCAGGGCATACTGGAAAACATAAACCGCATTGTTTACAAAGATCTGGCTTGTAAACAGGAGTAATTGAACGCCAGTCACCAGTTTTAAATTCTTTCGCGTTACCAGCTGTATAAATATTTCCACCTATTGTAAGTTCTTCCATAGGTGTTTTACTGTTTAATTTATCCTCTGTCATAATAATCCTCCATTCTAAACTTTAGTTACTTCTTTTAAAGCCATTTCTAAAGCTTTCATATTACCATCAATAACTTCTGGTTTTTTTGCAAATTTATGTTTAAAAGATCCAATCATATCTTCTAGAAAAGCTTCATCAGACATAATTCCACTTACCTTAACAACTGCAGCTAACATAGGTGTATTTGGAAAATATCTTCCTAATGTTTCCATAGAGATTTTTTTTGCATCAATTTTGTAAATATTGCCATTATAGCCTTTTAGAGATTTTTTTAACTCTTCGCCATCTTTTGTAGAGTTAATGATTATTGCTCCATCTTGTTTTAAACCAGCTGTAACATCAACAGAATCTAAAAGTGTATCATCTACAACTACTACAAAGTCAGGTTCATATATATTTGAATGAACTGTAATAGGTGTATCGCTAATTCTGTTATAAGCTGTGATAGGAGCACCCATTCTTTCTGGACCATATTCAGGAAATCCTTGAATATATTTACCAGTATTGAATGCTGCATCTGCTAGAAGAAGAGATGCTGTTTTAGCACCTTGACCGCCTCTACCATGCCATCTGATTTCAATTAAATTACTCATCGTAACCTCCTATTAGATTTTTCTTATATAACAAAGGTTTTATAAATAGTGTATAAATTATGTTATATAGATTAAAAATTAAATCTATTTTTAATAGTTACAGTATATATTTTTTAAAAACTAAAGTCAATATACGGGTGTTAGCTTTCTGTAAAAATTTACTATGATTGAAATTTACATAATTTTGACTAAAACTATTTTTTATGTTATAATGAACTTATTGGGAAACCTTTATA
>CANEMG010000145.1 GCA_947428535.1 uncultured Clostridium sp.
AGAAACATTGAAGGTGTTAAAACAATAACAGCAAACAACATCAACGTATTTGATTTATTAAAATATAACAATCTAATTTTATCAGTAGACACTGTTAAAAAATTAGAGGAGGTGTACGCATAATGCTACCAGAAGAAATAATAATTGCACCAGTTGTTACAGAAAAGAGTAACGACCAATTACAAGAAGGTAAATACACTTTCAAAGTAAACAAAAAAGCTACAAAAGTTGAAATAGCTAAAGCTGTTGAAAAACTTTTTGAAGTTAAAGTATTAAAAGTAAATACAATGACAGTAAACGGAAAACAAAAAAGAGTTGGATACCACACAGGTAAAACATCTGACTGGAAAAAAGCTATCGTAACAATCGATACAAACCCAGAAGAAAAAACATACCTTGCTAAAGGTGGAAAAACAACAAAAATAAGCAAGAAATACAAGGATTCTATTGATGAATTCATGGGTGCTTAGGTAAAACCGATTAAAAGCAACATCTTGCACATTTTCGCTATTTATTCCAAACCTCGACGTACCAACGTACGCCTTCGTCTTGTAATAAATATCAAAAATGCACAATATATCACTTTTAATCAATTTTACAGAACTTATCTGGAGAACACCAGGAAAATAAATTAGAAAAAGGAGAGAAAATAAAATGGCAATGAAACACTTCAAACCATACACACCATCAAGAAGAAACATGACAGTTTCAGATTTCTCAGAAGTAACAAAGAAAACACCTGAAAAATCATTACTTGCAAAAAAATCAAAAAATGCAGGAAGAAACTCATATGGAAGAATAACAGTAAGACACCAAGGTGGTGGAAACAGACAAAAATATAGAATAATAGATTTCAAAAGAGCAAAAGACGATATGTCAGCAACAGTTCTAGGAATCGAATACGATCCAAACAGAAGTGCAAATATAGCATTAATCCAATATGAAGACGGAGAAAAAGCATATATATTAGCACCACAAGGATTAACAGATGGAGATAAAGTAATATCAGGAGAAGCAGTTGATATCAAACCAGGAAACTGTATGCCAATCAGCTCAATTCCAGTAGGTACATTAATCCACAACATAGAATTAAATCCAAAACAAGGTGGAAAATTAGTTAAAGCTGCAGGTCAAAGTGCACAATTAATGGCTAAAGAAGGAAAATACGCACACGTAAGATTACCTTCAGGAGAAATGAGATTAGTTTTAGCAAAATGTAGAGCTACAATCGGAGTAATCGGAAATAGCGACCACGAAAATGTTAAAATTGGTAAAGCCGGAAGAAAAAGACATATGGGTATTAGACCAACAGTTAGAGGTTCTGTAATGAACCCAGTAGATCACCCTCATGGTGGTGGTGAAGGTAGAGCACCAGTAGGTAGACCAGGTCCACTTACTCCTTGGGGTAAACCAGCACTTGGATATAAAACAAGAAATAAAAAGAAACTATCTAATAAATTTATAGTTAAGAGAAGAAAATAATAGAAGGGAGAAAACTAATGTCTAGATCAAGTAAAAAAACACCTTATGTAGCTGAAGAACTTATGAAAAGAATCGAAGCTATGAATGAAACAGGTAAAAAAGAAGTATTAAAAACATGGTCAAGAGCATCTACAATATATCCTCAAATGGTAGGACACACAATAGCTGTTCATGATGGTAGAAAACATGTTCCTGTATATATATCAGAAGAAATGATTGGTCATAAATTAGGAGAATTTGCTCCAACAAGAACATTTAAAGGTCATGCAGGAGATAAAACAACAAAAAAATAAAATTTAAATAAAACCAAGTTTATATAAGGGAGGAAATAATAGTGGAAGAGAAAACTCAAGTGCTTGAAGCAAAAGCAACATTAAGTTATGCTAGAATATCAAGTCGTAAAGTAAAAATAGTAGCAGACTTAATAAGAGGAA
Organism: uncultured Clostridium sp.; assembly: GCA_947428535.1. Taxonomy (GTDB): domain Bacteria; phylum Bacillota; class Clostridia; order TANB77; family CAG-508; genus Scatovivens. Next base: position 1,917 of record CANEMG010000145.1, read on the forward strand.
AAAGCGTTGAAGAAGCTCAAAGAATAGTAAAATTTGCGCCAAAAGCATCAAGTGAAATATTAGAAAAATTATTAAATTCAGCTATAGCTAATGCTGAAAATAATCATTTCATGAATAGAGCTAATCTTTATGTTGCTGAAATTTATGCAAACCAAGGACCAACATTAAAAAGAATTAGACCAGCTGCAAAAGGTTCAGCAGTAAGAATAAGAAAAAGAACAAGTCATATAACAATAGTTTTAAGAGAAAGTAAATAAGAGAAAGGAGGATATTTACGATGGGACAAAAAGTTCATCCAAATGGAATAAGAGTAGGTGTTATTAAAGATTGGAGCTCAAAATGGTATGCTGATTCTAAAAACTTTAGTGATTACTTAGTTGAAGACCATAAAATTCGTGAATATGTGAAAAAGAAACTATTTATTAGTGGAATTTCAAAAATAGAAATCGAAAGAACTGCTAAATTCGTAAAAGTTAATGTATATACAGCTAAACCAGGTTTAGTTATAGGAAAAGGCGGAAACCTTTCAGAAGCATTAAAATCAGAACTTGAGAAAATGATTAAAAAAGAAGTTAATTTAAATATAGTTGAGGTAAAAAATGTAGATACTGATGCTCAATTAGTTGCAGAAAGTATAGCAAATCAACTTGAAAGAAGAATTTCATTCAGAAGAGCAATGAAACAATCAATGCAAAAAGCTATGAAAGCAGGAGCTTTAGGAATTAAAACAGCTGTATCAGGAAGATTAGGTGGAGCTGATATGGCAAGAACAGAATTTTATAAAGAAGGTACAATACCACTTCAAACTTTAAGAGCTGATATAGATTATGGATTCTATGAAGCAGATACAACTTATGGAAAAATAGGTGTAAAAGTTTGGATTTATAAAGGTGAAGTTCTTCCAGAAAAAAAAGAAGCAAAAGGAGGTAACGACTAATGCCATTAATGCCAAAAAGAACAAAACATAGAAAAGTGCAAAAAGGTAGAAATAGAGGAAAAGCAACAAGAGGAAATGTAGTTAATGAAGGTGAATACGGATTACAAGCTACAACAGCAGGATGGATAAAATCAAATCAAATAGAAGCTGCCAGAGTTGCAATGACACGTTATATAAAAAGAGGTGGAAAAGTTTGGATAAAAATATTTCCAGACAAACCTGTAACAAAAAAGCCAGCTGAAACTCGTATGGGTAAAGGTAAAGGAGCTCCAGAATATTGGGTAGCTGTTGTAAAACCAGGAAGAGTTATGTTTGAAATAGAAGGTGTTTCAGAAGAAGTTGCTAGAGAAGCTTTAAGACTAGCAGCACAAAAATTACCTGTTCAAACAAAATTTTTAAAAAGAGAAAATGAAGTAGTAGGTGGTGATAATGATGAAGAATAATAAATTAAAAGATATGTCTTCACCAGAACTAGAAAAAGAACTAAGCGAATTAAAATCAGAATTATTCAAATTAAGATTTAGCTTAGCTACAAACGGATTAGATAATCCACTAAAAGTAAGAGAAGTTAGAAAAGACATAGCTAGAATAAAAACAATTTTAAGACAAAGAGAATTAAAAAATCAATAATAATATAGAAAGGAGAAAATCCTAATGGAAGAAAGAAATCTTCGTAAAACAATGATAGGTACAGTTGTTTCTGATAAAATGGATAAAACTGTTGTAGTTGCAGTTGAAACAAGTGTTGCTCATCCAATTTATAACAAAACAGTTAAAAGAACATATAAATTAAAAGCACATGATGAAGAAAACGCTTGTCAAGCTGGAGATAAAGTTAAAGTTATGGAAACTAGACCTTTATCTAAAGATAAAAGATTTAGAGTAGTAGAAATAGTAGAGAAAGCAGTAAAAAAATAGAATTTCTCTAATAAGCAATAATTATAAATTATTGTGAATAAAAATAAATAAGGAGGAACT
>CANEMG010000146.1 GCA_947428535.1 uncultured Clostridium sp.
GATTGATACATATTCTTTTTAGGAACAGCAATATAATCTTTAAATCTTCCAGGCATTGGTGTATACATTTCATGTACAATTCCAAGAACAGCATAACAATCCTTTACATCATTTACTAAAATTCTAAGTGCAAATAAATCATATATCTGATCTAGATTTTTATGATCTCTTTCCATTTTTCTATAAATACTATATAAATGTTTTGCTCTACCTGTTACATCAACTTTAATACCTTGATTTTTTATTTCTTCTTCTAAATCTTCTTGAATTTTATTTAAAAATTTTAATCTTTCTTCTCTTTTTTTATCTAATCCTGCAATTATTTCGTGAAATTCCTCTGGATGTAGATATTTAAAACTTAAATCTTCTAATTCCCATTTTAATGAGTATATACCTAATCTGTTAGCTAGTGGTGCATACAAATCTTGTGTTTCTTGAGCATTTGCTATTTGTCTATCTCTTGTTAAATATCTTAGCGTTCTCATATTGTGAAGTCTATCTGCTAATTTTATAAGAATAACCCTTATATCTTTTCCCATTGCAAGGAACATTTTTCTGTAATTCTCAACTTGTTGTTCTTCTTGAGTAGTGTATCTTAATGTTCCAAGCTTTGTAACTCCTGCTACCATTTCGGCTATTGCTTCTCCAAATTCTCTTACTAAATCTTCATGTGTTACTGGATTATCTTCAACAACATCATGAAGTAATGCTGCACATAATGTTTCATCATCAAGTTCTAATGTTGCTAAAATATATGCAACATTTAACGGATGTATCATGTATGGCTCTCCTGATTTTCTACATTGATCTTTATGATACATATTCGCAAATTCATAAGCTTTTTTTATAAGTTCTACATCACTATTTGGATAATTTTCTTTTTGTTTTTCAATTATATCATCTATTGTTACTGGTTTTGTTTCTGACATATAAAAATCCCCTTTTGTTTAAAATCAATATGATTTTCTAATATCTTTCATATTTATCTGTACATTTTCTATAACATTAAATATATTTATCTCTAGAAGTCCTATGACATCTACTTTATCTCCAATTAAATATTCTTCTGAACATTTCCCCATATTAAAACCAATTGCATTAATAATAGTACTTCCATCTTTTAAAGTTAATTTTAAATGCCTACCTTCTGATAACGCTCTTATTGAATCTATTTTTAAGTTTCTATAAATAAAAATTGGCGTTTTATTAGATTCTCCAAATGGTTCTAAATATTTTAATGTTTTAACATTTTCTATTGTTATATCTTTTAAATTTATTTCTTTATCAATTTTTATTACTGGAACTAGTTGTTCTGTATGTGCATTTTCAGCAATTTCTTCAAATATTTTCTTAAACTCTTCAAATTTACTTTTCTTAAGGCTTAGTCCTACTGCCATTTCGTGACCGCCATATTTTTCTAAAGAGTTACTTGCACTACATAAGGCACCATGTAAATCAAATCCTGGTACACTTCTTCCAGATCCTTTTCCTTCTTCCCCTTCAAAACATATTAGTATGCTTGGTCTAAAATATAATTCTGTAATCTTTGAAGAAACTATTCCTATCACACCATGATGCCAATTTTCTGCTCCTAATACAATAACATTTTTTTCATCTAATTTTTTCTTTTCTATTTCTGATAAAGCTTCTTCAAATATTCTTTTTTCAATATTTTGTCTTTGTTTATTATACTCGTTTAATTTTTCTGTTATACTATTTGCTTCTACTATGTTTTCAGTTAAAAACAAATCTAATGCATCTCTTTCATGTCCCATTCTTCCACAAGCATTTATTCTTGGCGCAATTCCAAAAGATACAGTATTTGAGTTTACAATATTGTATCCTGCTGCATTTAGTAGAGCTCTTACTCCTGGTGATCTTGTCTGTTCTATAAGTTTTAATCCTAATTTTGCTATAACTCTATTTTCATCAATAAGTGGTACTATATCTGAAATAGTTCCAATGCATACAATATCTAAAAATTTTAAATATTCTTTCTCTGGTAATTCTAAATTCATTCCTATAGCTTGTATAAGCTTAAAAGCAACACCTACACCTGCTAAGCTATTAAATGGGTATTTGTTATCTTTTCTTTTACAATCTATTACAGCTAATGCTTCTGGAAGAATATCTAATGGTTCATGGTGATCTGTTACTATAACTTCCATTCCTAAACTATATGCATATTCAACTTCTTCTGTTCCAGAAATTCCGCAATCTACAGTAATAATTAATTTATATCCTTCATCAGCAATTTGCTTTATTGCTTCTCTATTTAGTCCATATCCTTCATTTAAACGATTTGGTATATATGCACCTACATCTAAACCTCTTTCTTTCAGAAACTTAGATAGAACTGTTATACTTGTAATACCATCAACATCATAATCTCCATAAATCATTGTTTTTTCTTGGATTTGAATTGCTTTTACTATTCTATCAACTGCTTTTTTCATATCAGGCATTAAATATGGATCATGAAAGTCTTTTCTTGTAGGATTTAAAAATAATTCTATTTCATCATCTTCAACTATATTTCTATTAACTAATACTGTTGCAAGTAATTCTGATATATTAAATCTTTTGGATATTTCTTCTATTTTTTCTTCATCATAACTATAAAATTCCCACTTTTTATTCATTCCTTTTCTCCTAAAATAATTTTTTCGGTTAATATTATATAACAAAATTCAAATAATTCATAGGTTTTTCTACAAATTTTAAGGAAGTTATCTGAAAAATTAAATTTTCGATAAATTTGTTCATGAGCAAAATTCCATTATATACATTTCATAAAAAAAATGATAAATTTGAATTTGAGCATAAAAAGCTATTTTCAAACTTATCATTATTTTTATAGTTTATAAAACATCTTTAATTGATTCACCTATAATTCTATTAACATCCGCAATTAAAACATTAAATCTTACTTCTTTATCAAAGTAATCTTTAACTTTTGAATTTTTTACTAAAATTTCATAAAGTTCTTGTAATTTTTTCATTTTTTCTTCGCTTTGTTTTTCTCCTTGCATAGCTAAAAGTTGCTCTTCATAGCGTATCTTTTCAAATTCATCTACTTGACTTTTTAATTCTGGCATAGATGATAGTTCTTTTTTTATTTCTTTATATTCATTATATTCTCTTGATTCTTTTATTGCTTTTGCTAAATTATTTACTTCATCATATACATTCATTTTTATATCTCCTACATCCTTTTTATTAACATGTGTCCCTAATTGGACAAAAATGTCCAAAAACAAGCGTCCCTAATTGGACTTAATAATAAATCATATAATCTATATCTGGAAAAATATCATCTTTATCAAATACATCCAACAAGTATTTTGGGTCTATTTTATCATTTTTTATTTGATAATATAATTTAGTGAATCTTCCTATATGATCTTTTATTGCTTTATGAGCATATTCAACCATTGTTCCATTTGTTATTATGAATAGCCAGTCACTGCTTTGTGCTAACAATAATTCTCTTGCACATTGATTTAATGCTTGTCTTCTTAATGTGTTTCCTTCATTTGGATAAAGCCACGCAAGTTCACACATTCTGTCTCCTGCTTTATGAAGGTGTCTATGTGCATAATCATTTGTTTCATTTAGCCAAACTTCACTATATCCATTGGCTCCCCAGCTTGATCTACAAGGTGTTGCTACTTGCATTTGTGGGTATGTATCTATATATTCTCCTGGTGTAATTAATTTAAAATTGCACTCATCATAATATATTTTTTTAAATAATATGTATAGCCAATATGGCCCTTCATACCACCAGTGTCCATAAAGTTCTGCATCATATGGAC
>CANEMG010000147.1 GCA_947428535.1 uncultured Clostridium sp.
AGTTTCTTGTTTTTCTACTTTTCTTTCATATTCTACTTCTAATTTTTTTATGATTTCTTTTAAATCATTTGTAAAATCATTTACTTCATTTTCTTGTTTTAATATTTCTTTTAGATATTGTATTGTTTGTTGTATAGATTCCGAATTTTTTAAATCATCTCTAATTTGTTCTATTGGTACTTCATTAAGATCATATATATCATAAGTATTGTAAAAGTCATACAAATCTTGTTCTAGTGTTTGACCTTTATCATTATCTACTTCTGCTGAATTTTCTTCTTGTTCTTTTACAATTAAATGGTCATTTGAATAGTTATCTTTGACTTTTCTTTCAAATTCATCAAAGCTCATTGTTTTATTTAATATAGGAAATTTTGTGTCAATTAAGGTTACTACATTGTCCTTTATACCTGCAATTTCATACTTATCTGCACCAATATAGACAGTATCTCCTAAATGATATTCATAATGTGGAACTCTTTTCTCTAATATTGATATTATCACATCTAGTTCATGTTTTTGTGAGTCTGTATCTGCAATATTTTCTCTTATTTTATTTAAAGCATTTACATAGTCATTTACATTTCTCGTATCACTTATATCTGATTTTACTATTTCAATATTTTCTTCATCTGTATTTAAAGCTGCTGTATCATCTGGATAATTATATAAATCTGATGGCTTAACAAATGAATATACTCTTTTGGCAAGCTCATACTCTTGTTGTTCTGCTTGATTTTCTAATTTTTCTTCTGCTTCTCTTAATTCTTTTGCTTGTTCTTGTTCTTTTAGCCAGTTAGGATATTCTACAATTTCCTTTTCATTCAAATATCTTTCTAACTTAATAAGTTCTGTTATTCTTTTTGCTACATCATTCCAACTTATTGTTGTTGTAATTTCATCTTTGAAATAACCTCTATTTAATGTCATACCTTTAGGAGAACATTGCAAACCTATTCCTGATCCAGATACAGTTCCAGTTGTTCCATAATAGCCTAATCCATACATTTTCTTTAGATAGTCTGCATTATCTTTTAATGACAAATGTGTTTCAAATTGTTGATATATAGAATATTTGCTGAATGTTCCTCTTTCTTGTAATACTCTATCTATAAAATCTTGTGTAAATTCTAGCTCTGGCTTTTTTTCCACTTCATTGATTAAAGACATTTGGTCTGTAACAGATGAGATTCTTGTTTCCACATCTTTTAATTGATTAAGCATAATCATAGATTCATAATTATCAATTAAATTTTCCCATGAAATAAAACTTTCTGTATCTCGTGATAAAAAACTACCTTTCCATACTAAAAGTCCATTTTCAAATGCTTTATAGCCATATCTTTCATCATTTATTATAATTTCTGTATAATCAATATTAAAGCTACCTTTTAGAAATTCTGCTCGTTTACTTTTGCCTTTTTCATTTTCAAAGTATTGTTTAATTTCACTATTAGAAACTCTTAAATGTGGTGCATTAGTTAGTATTTGATTAACTTTTGCATCTGTAACAACATAAGGACAGTCCTTACTACTGTCCCTACTATAAATACCTAAATGTAAATTATTTCGTTCGCTGCCATCTCCTCTGCTGTCGCTTTGATGTTGTTCATGAGTCCCACCCATGTCATTTGGTCTTTGGCTTTCAATTCTTCTGTTATCCCTTGTTGTTTCTTCATCATCTCTACCAATTCTTCCACTCTCTGGCTCATTTGTTTCTGTACTTGTGCCAAGTGTTGTGCTAATTCCTTGTTCATTACTAATATTGTCAACTCGTGGTTTTTGTGATTCTTTAGATAATTGTATCTCATCAGAGCGTATTTCCCTGTTGGTATCTTCTCTTTCTCCATTACTAGGTTGGGCATGTAATAATCCCCTTGTTTCGTGTACTCTATTTTCTCTACCATCTTCTTTTCCTCCTTTGATTTTTTCATTATCATTAGAATACATCTCTTTATCAAATTTTTCTATTGTACGATTTTTTAATTTTTCACTTTTTTGTAGATTTGCAACTGTCCTTGCAATTTCTCTCAAACCCATTTCTGCTATATCACTTACACTTGCACCTAATGTTGTTATAACTTCTTGGTTATTAAAGTATTTTATATATGATAACTCTTGCTCTTGTATTTGATCTTTTGCATTTATTCCACATCTAGTCATCATCATATAGCTTACACTTGCCCATGTAGTTGTAATAAGCATAGTTTTTATTTCATCATCTGATATAGTTTCAAGCATTGAGTTTTTCTTGTTTTTTATAATTGATGTAAAATAATCTTCTATATTATCTACTACCATATTATAACTTGCTGAAATTATAGCTTGTGATAGATTTTCTTTTGAGCTTATATCTCCAAAATTGGCTTCTAAACTTTCGATTATATCTTCTTCATAATTTTGTTTTATAGTCCATAATTTATAGTCTGTATTATTATAATTGTTGGTATCTGATAAGTCAAACACTAACTTAAATGGATATTCACTATATGGATTTTTATCGAATACATATATTGGTTTTGCCCCACTATTTACCCATCTATGTGGTACTACTTTTTTATTCCATTCTTGCATAGTTGCACAAGCTCTTGCATCTGGTCGCTGTGCATATATAAGAATTTGGTCATCAAAATCATATTTGAAATTCCATGAACTGCTATCTAAAAACTTTCTCCAATTTTCTGCACTTTGTGAAAGTTCATTTATAACTTCTTTATAGAGTTGTCTTGTTTCTGTTATTTTTCCCAAACTATTCCTCCTCTACATTATTGTCTTTTCATTTTCCTTGTATAATCTTCATCTACTTTTAATACATTATCAAATGCAGAAAGTAATAAAACTATTAGTTCTGCTGCTTCTTTTTGGAATAGTCCAATGTCTATTATAGATATTTCTCCCTCTTCATCTTTTTGTGGTATAGAATATCTTAATAATAGATCTTGTAAGTTTTTAGCTTTTTCTTTCCATTCTTCTGTTACAATATTTTCTTCTTGAAATGCAAGTAATGCCATTAGTTTATTAAAGTTTCCTTTATTTACAATGAATTTTACTGATGGCTTTTTATAATGTTCTATCATAGTTATCTCCTTTCTGTTTCCTCTTTTCCTGCTAAAAATCCTATTACATTTTTCTTTGCTACTGCTTCTTTTAAATCCATAATAAAACTTTTTTCAACAGGGCTAAACTGTTTCAAATCTTCCCATTTTAAGGCTTTTATTTTTTGTTCTGAATCTATATTGTTTTCAAATAATTTTTCCAATGTCTTTACACTTTGTGTTAGTGTATATTGTGGCATTATAATTCCTCCTTAAATTGAATTAAGATGGCTAATTAAAGCCACCTTGTTATTGGTCTATTTTTTATTTACTGATTTTTTCTTTTTATATTCGTGTACTCCCACACTAGCTAATGCAAGTATAGATAATCCTAATAAACCTACATATAGTTTTAAGTTACTATTATCTCCTGTTTTTGGTGTATCTACTGGTACATTCTCAAATTCAAAAGTATATGTTGAATCTTCGCTTTCTACTTTTTCATTATCAATAAATGTTCCTTTGTCATTCATTTCAACTTTGATTACTTTGTCTGATAATACATAACCCTTTGGTGCTGCGATTTCTTTAATATAATAAGTTCCATATCTTAAATCTTTAAATAAAACTGTTCCTTTTTCTTTATCTGATTTTACTTCTTTTATAAGTTTTGTGCATTCTGCATCTTCATATATTCCAAAAGTAAATTTATCTTTGATAACTTCTTTTGTATTACTATCAATTTTTACTAATTTAATATTTTGAAGA
>CANEMG010000148.1 GCA_947428535.1 uncultured Clostridium sp.
TTTTATTTGTAGATACTGATAAATTATCCGAGAATTTATCAATAGGAAAATTTTTGAAAGATAAATTAGATTTTATTGAAATAGTATATTTAACGAATGATGATTTTATATTTCGTGAAATTGTTGCAAATAAATCTGAACCATTAGACATAGTACAAAAAAAAAGCTCTATAGAAAAATTCACACAAATAATTCGAGAAAATATCGATATAGCATTTTCTAGATATAAAATAAATATTACACATGAGCATATTGACAAATTTACTTATGAACTAGATCATGGAATATTCAAAAGAATCTCTTTATCACAGGTATATAGTATAGAGACCATTACTAATAACAATAAACAGGTTTCATTAGTTTGCAGTTCTTTTAAAACAACGATTTTGGGAAATCTTAAAAATATTGAGACAACGCATAAAAATTTTTTTAGATGTAACCGTACAACGCTAGTTAATATAGACAATATTTATGCAATTGATAAATCAAATAAATTTCTAACAATGAACAATGGTACTGTACATAAAATTAGTACTAGAAAAATAAAAACAGCACTGGAAATTTTCAAGGATTAATAGTAAGAAGATAGTAGTTAAGACATAAAAAACGACTATAAATGGTTGAGTAAATTATTATTTTTGCGTTTACAACTAGAAATCGTACACTTAAAAATTTTATATCAATATTTATGTACAAAGATTATACTCATAATTGTTAAAAGTTAACAAAAAGTTTGAAAGGACACATGTATTATGAATACAACTAAATTTAATCAATTTTCAGAACTTTCTACTACTGATTTACAAGTAATTATTGGCGGGAAACATGGTGTAGTTTACCATATTACAGATGCAGTTGTTAGCTTTGGAAAGGGATTTTTGAATGCTTTTTAATGAAAGGATATGATCGTATGACTAATTTACAAATGTTTAATAATATTTCTGAAGAAGACTTATCAAAAATTAGCGGTGGCTATAATCGATTAGCTGGACAATTGGGTCATTATGCTGGTAAAGCAGCTATTGTAGCAGGAGTAGCTTTTGGCATTTTTAGCTAATTATTTATAAGGAGATATAGTCTTATGGATAAAAGAAAATTTGGTAAAATTTACATTTCTTTTTTACTATTTATGATAACTTTAAAAACATTATTATTTCCAGGTCCAATTTCCACTGGAACACTCGTAGCATTGATTTTATGGAGTACTTTTATGATTAAACTTACTCCTACTGAAAAAAATTAAATTTATTTAGTAACTCTGTACATTGTAGCCATATTATTATGATATGAAAAAATACCTCATAAGGTTATGACATAAGTCTCTATTTACAAAGAAAACTACTACAAAACATGATCGACGAGTTTCTAGTTATACGTTATTTTAGATAAGATGCTTTAGAGTAAAATAAACAAGCGACAAATTAAAAATGTCGCTTGTTTATTTTACTTATTTTTGAGATCTATAGAGTTTTACTCCGTAGAAAATAATACATAACCCAAAAATTAATAGAGCTATATTTAATTCCCAAAAAACCAGTCCACGGTCCATGTTATTTTTAATATTTGATGCAATAATGAAAAACATTAGTACACAAAAACTAAATCTGGATTTAAAGGGAGTATTGTTATTAGATGTCACGGCAGAACGTAGCAAAACCTACTGCAGCTCCTCCCCAATACCCCAGTGGACCAGCTGAAGCAAAACCGAGAATTGCAGATCCGCCACCTCCGATTAGGCACAATGCTCGTTCAGGAATCTTTTGTTCTTGTTGTGTTGTTAAAACTTGAGTTGAAGCTTCTTGAGAGGTACTTGAAGCTTGAGCACTTGTGCCAACTGCACCAAATAAAATAACTGACATAACTACTGTAGTAATAAAACGTAAAAATAAAGCATTATTCCCTTTGATAGACAAATTAAATTCCTCCTTTTTTGAAAGCGATTACATAATGATTATAAAATATTAATGGCTATTTGGCAATGTTATTTATTTTTGAAATATTTTAGATTAGACTCTGTTAGATTCAATTGTAGCTTTAAATCATAGTACTCTTTAAATGTTATACTATTTTTAGCGCCCTCTACATCGTTTTTTACGCTATCATACCTTTGTAGCGCTGACATATTTTGTTCACGTGTATTCGTAGATCTTGAATCCTCGAATAGTTGATCAACTTCTTCTTTCAACTGATCGTATGGCTTTGCAGGAGTGGAACTTTCTTTACTTGAATTGGTAGAGTCAGAACTAGAAGCCGTTTGTCTGGAACTATTAGATATAGCTTTGCTCTCCATCTTCTTTGCTATGGCAATACGTTCTTTCCCTTCATTCAGCATTTTTCTAGCTTCTTGCTTTTGATTATATGCTCCCCAAATAACAAGGGCTAGAAATATAAACACTGCGACAGCGACCCACGAAAAGATCTTAATATTCTTCTCGAATGTTGCTCTTTTCTTATCCAGTGCTCTCTCTTTCTTCCCAATCTCTTTTGAGACTTTACTTCTGACTCTTTCCGCGATAATTTGATTTAAATTCTTTTCTTTTTCTTCTGCCTGTTTTATAGCTACATTTGCTTTAGAGACTCGGTCCATAGCTTTTCGGTTCGATAGATTTATTTGATTTTTTAACTTTCGATTTTCGATTAAGCTCAGATCGGCGTTGTTTAGCTTCTCGTTTTTTTCGCTCACTTTCTGTAGCTTGTCGTTTAGCCTCAAAACTTCGTTGCTTAGCTCTTGTTTCTCGAATAAAAGTTTCTGTATCTGTTTCTGTTGCTCTTGGATTTGTACGTTCTGCGTTTCCAACTGTTTTGTTTGTTTCTCCACTATTGCTAATAGCTCGTTTAGCTCGTCTGAGGATCTCATGTATACGCTCCTGTTCTAAATTTTTTTGTTTCTGAATTTGTTCTTTTAATTTCACGATCATCTTTTGGATTTTTTGCCATTCTAGTACTAAGGACTTCAAATATTTATTACTCTTTCTTACCTGTTTGTTATAATTGACCAATTCTGATGTCCCAGGTGCGTTTTTTTCGATTTTCCGAGCATAATAGCCTTCGTGTTTAGTTGGTATCTGAAGACTACCTTGCCGTCTATAACTCCTATGATCGATCTGTTTTTCTCGACTTAAAAGTTTGTTACAGGATACAGCCCAACTTTTACGCCATAATTCGACCTTTTCCTTATCATTCCAGTCATTATAGCTCACAGACTCTCTTTCCCACTGTCTTGCATTTCGTGCGCCTAACTTCTGTTTCCCTGTCTTAGGATCGATAATAGGTATTCTTGCTCCATGTTTATCTAGTTTGTAGGTACTTCTTCTTTTAGGTGCCCACGCTCCGTTTTTCTTTATGCTTCGTACCGTTAACATGATGTGTGCGTGCGGATTTCCGTCATGCTTATCATGAATGGACCAGTCAGCGCACATACCTTCAGAAACAAAGTTTTCTTGAATATAATCATGCAGGAGTAATCTTTGCTGAGGTATGCTCAATTCTTTAGGCAGTGCTACTTCTATTTCTCTTGAAAGTCTTGCATTAGACTTCTTCTCCGCGCGTTCTACTGCATTCCAAAGGGTTTCCCTGTCTAAATATTCCAACGGTGCTTCTGATGGGAGCTGTATCTCACTATATGCGATCCCACGTTTGTTACTGAAGTCTTTTACTTCATCATAGCGTTTATCATATAAACGTTCTCCCGATCGATAAGCTGCTGAAGCGATCGCTGATTGTCCTTTCCCACGACTGATTATCTTTACTGACAAATGGTATATTGCCATGCTGATGCCTCCTTTTGGTTAAGCTTTTTG
>CANEMG010000149.1 GCA_947428535.1 uncultured Clostridium sp.
TATCAAAATCTATATAATAATTCATACAATTCCTCCAATACTTAATTTGTTATATCATAAATTATTATATTATTCAACACTTATTTTTGTGCTTTTTCTTTATTCCGTAAGTTTTAAGGTTACTAATATTTATATGTTTACTTTATAATTTTGGTGATATTTTTTAAGTTTATGTAAAGTTTATTCCATTTATGAAAACCAAATTTATGTGTAAAACTTATGTGGATAATGTGGATAACTCTGTGAATAACCATAAATTGAACTCTTTTTCGACACAATTTATTCACAATTAAAAGTTTACAAGAATATTATCATTTTTTTTGAATTTTTTATGTGTACTGTATATTTGTTCGGTTTATCTTCATTATTTATTTATATTTCAATATTTTTTTACATTTTTAAAATAAATATTTTATTTTTCTATTATTTACTTCACTTTTCTTATATTTTATGTTATATTGTGTGAATGCAAAGATGTTTAAATATTGCATTTTGAAAGGATTTTATAATGCTAGAAAAGTTACTAGGAAAAATTATAGATTTAACACAAAAAATAATACACTTTTTTGTACATAAAGTTGATAAATATATATATTTAAAAACAATCATTTTAATTATTGTTCCATTATTAATATATATATATTGTCAACTATTTTCTGATGGAAAATTTATATTTGAGAAAAAAAGAATGTACTTAAACTTTTTCTTTATTTATACAATAATAGGATTTTTTTATATTATTACTGGAAAAATAAAACTAAGTTTATATATATCATTAGTATTAACATTTGTTGTTGGAATTATAAATCATTTTATTACAGCTTTTAGAGGAACACCATTAGTTCCATGGGATATTTTCTCTATAAATGTAGCATTAACTGTATTACCAACATTTACATTTAGTATTTCTTTTAAATTATTACTTGGAATTATTGCATTCGGACTAGCTATATATATATTAAGAAGTTCTCATTTTAGTAGTTTTAAAAATAATAAATTTAAAATCACCTATAGAATTTTAGTTTTACTAGGAATTGTACTTTTTACATATTCGTTTTATTTTACAAATCTAATCGATAAATTTGAGCTTGATGACAACTGGGATCCAAAAGAAGAATACCATAATAATGGTTTAATTGCTAGCTTATTTAAACAATCACGTAATCTTATTATATCTGTTCCAGAAGGTTATAATATAAACTCGTTAAATGAATTAGCTTCTTCTATTGATGTAAAAATTATAGAACATCCAGAAGACTTTGAAAAACCAAATATAATTACAATTATGAATGAATCTTTTGCAGAGTTACAAACAGTTGGTATGTTCTCAACAAATAAAGAATATCTTCCTTTTTTTAATAGTTTAACTGATAATACAATAAAAGGAAATCTTCATGTTTCAATATTTGGAGCAACAACACCTAATAGCGAGTGGGAATTTCTAACTTCAAATACTATGGCATTTGTCCCTCGAAGAACTGTTCCATATCAACAATATGTGTTAAGGCGTTCTTATTCATTAGCAACAATATTAAAAGAACATAACTATAATACAAATGCAATACATTGTTATTATCCACAAGGATATAATCGAAATCTTGCCTATCCAAGACTTGGATTTGATTCATTTTATAGTATACACAATTTAAGAGATTTAGAATATATTAGAGAATACCCTAGCGATTTAAGCACTTATCAAAATATTATAGATATTTATAAAAGTAAAAACGAAGATGAAAAATTATTTAATTTTACTCTTACAATGCAAAATCATGGCAGTTATACCGATGAAAATTTTGAAAATACAATAATAGCTGGAACTGGAATCTATCCAAAATTAAATCAATATTTATCTTTAATTAAACTTTCAGATGATGCCTTAAAATATTTAATTAATTATTTTTCTAAACAAGAAGAACATACAATTATTTTAATTTTTGGAGATCATCAACCTTATGTAGAAGATGAATTTTATGATACATTACTTTCAAAAAAATTTACTGATATAACTTCTAAAGAAGCTACTGAAAGAAAATACATTACCCCTTTTATGATTTGGGCAAATTATGATATAGATGAAGAAAAATATAGTAATGTAACAGATATAAGTGCTAACTATCTTGCATCTTTACTTTTAGAAGTTGCACAAATTCAGAAAACACCATATCTAGAGTTTTTAGATGAACTTCGCAAAGAAATTCCTATTATTACTGGAAATGGATATATAGACAAAAACAACATATACCATGACTTTTCTGAAGAAACACCTTATTCAAAATTATTAGAAGATTATAATTACTTACAATTTAATAATATGTTTGATAATAATAGAAAAATCACTTCTTTATTTGAAGTTCCTGAAATTCCAGAATATACTCAAGAATTTACTGATGAAAATATAGTAGAAAAGTTCCAAACTAACTAATTTGGAACTTTTTATTTACTATCCTTTTAACAAACATAACAATTTCTTTCTTTTTATTTCTGCATTCCATTTAATCAACCAATAACATCCAAGTAATAAAAATATTATAATCCCTACAATAATTTTTATCCAATTACTGTAACTAAGTATATCTACTTGTTTATTTTCATTAACACTTTCATCTTGTTTATTATTTTCAGTTGAAAAAATTCCTGCAACTGTATCATCTTTTTCTTTTGGAATTTCATTATATTCAATCATATCATACTCTTCTAAAATATCATTTAAATTATAATTGCTATATCCATATTCAAACAATTTTATTGTATCTGTGTATCTTGCACTTAATCCATCTTCAGTTGCTTCTGCATGCAAAACTACAGAAATTGTTTCAAACCCATCTTTGTTGCTACTAGATGTTAAACAGTTTTTTGCAGGAGTAGTAAAACCTGTTTTTCCTCCTATACAATATGGATAATAATATCTATTATCTGATATTAATAGACTATTTGTATTTTTATAAATTCGTGGCTCTTGACACAATTCTGTTTGTGGAAGACTACATTCCATCTTAGTTAATATTTCTCTAAATTTTTCATTTTTCATACAATATCTAGTAATTACAGCTAAATCATATGCTGTTGAATAATGATTTTCATCATGCATTCCATTTGGATTAACAAAATTAGAGTTCAAACATCCTAGTTCTTTTGCCTTTGCATTCATAACATTTGAGAACTCTTCTATACTTCCTGATATGTGTTCAGCAATAATATTTGCTGCTTCATTTGCAGAATGTATTAACATTACATCTAAAAGCTCTCCAATTGTAAAAACTTCTCCTACTTGAATATTAGCTGTTGAATATCCTGATTTAATCGTATTTACTGCTTTATCACTTGCCATAGCTTTTTCATCTAAATTGCATTTTTCTAAAGCAATTATTCCTGTTAATATTTTAGTAGTACTCGCTGGATATTTTCTTGCATAAATATCTTTTTCATAAAGTATTTTTCCTGTTTTTTGTTCCATTAAAATAGCTGACTCAGAATATATTTGTATTCCTCTATTTTGTTCTTCATTTATTTGTCCATTATTACTAAAATCATTTAAAACTACTGTTAAATGTTGTTCGCTATTTTCTGTTGCTATACATATATTATAAAAAAATATTATAAACAACATAAAAATTATTATAACTTTTTTGAGTACCATTTCTCCTCCAGTTTAAATTTGTTTTACCAAAATCTTAATTCAAATCTTATTATATAAATATTCATTTTAAGCTTTAGAATTACTATAAATTAAAGTTTTAATTTTCTCTTGTTATACATAATTTTTTAGCAATTCAATATATTAATCTATTTTTAAT
>CANEMG010000150.1 GCA_947428535.1 uncultured Clostridium sp.
TACCCCATCTGATCTAACCCAGTATTCGTAACTGTATCCTTTTCTTCTCATCACACGTACAACTCCCGACATTCGCAAATTGTAATATGTCTCTTTACCAGATGGGCCTCTAACCACACCTGCAGCTCTGGTCAGTTTTTTGCCTTTCCATTTATAGCCTTTGGTTGTAACCTTTATTTCCTGACTATACGAGCTTACCTTTCTATTCCTATTATAGGATCGAACTGTAAATTTGTAAGCTTTGCCCAACTCTACTTTAGTCCAAATAAAGTTTGTTTTTTTCGTTTCTCCTATTTTCTTCCAACCCTTCTTGGTTTTATAGTAGACCCTATATGTCTTGGCGTTTCTTACCCCACTCCATGAAAGCTTTATTCCTGCCTTTACAGTTTTAGCCTTCAGATTTATGGGTTGCTCCAGCCTTTGGGTCTTTGGTGCTTTTTCAGCAGCTTCAACAGTTTGAACACCACACAGTGTCAAAACCAAAATCATTGTAATTATCCGTATTGTTTTTTTCATTTTTTTGTACTCCTTTTCTATTAATTTTGATATAAAAAAATATCATATACCTTTATTATAGCATTTTTTTTAAAAGAAATCAATGTTATGTTAACTATTTTCCCTATTAAAACTTCAAAATCCATCATTTACAATTTGTAAATGATGGATTTTTTAGTTAATCATAAAATAAAAAGTTATCTATTTAAATATTTTATCTGCCCATAGTAGGAATTCCATTTTCAAAATCTATATAGCTGCTTTCAACAGGATTATTAGACTTATTATTGTAAACAAATATATCAAGTCCTTTATGGAAGTTTGACACTTCTGTTCCCTCAAAAACCATAGAAGAATTTTCTGTATTTATTACAAGTGGTCTAACATTGTCTAACATTGTCTCAACATGAATATTGGTATCACTTCCCTGTTCGGCTATTATTTTTCCATTTTCTATTATTGTATAATAGTTTGATTTACTTACTTTATCTATATCAATACCTAGTGCATTTATTACTTTTACATATTTTTCTGATAAAGTATTATCTAACTTGTTCTTAGTTATAACTACTGTAAAATTCTCTTTATATAAATATTTTATATATTCATTTATATCAAAGATATTTACTATTTTAGCATTTTGTACATCATTATTATATTGTTCTAATTGCTTGTCTAAATATGAATACTTTTCATTTCCTCTTTTATCTTCAATATCATAGTTTTCTTTTATATATTTTCCTATATAATTTGTAGTTTTCTCTGCTCCAGTTATATTTAAGTGATTATTTCTTGAAGTATCTCCTGCATAAAGTAAATCAGCATCATCCATTAAATCTTTCATATTAAAATCAAAGAACTTTATATTATTGGCTTCTGCTATAGTTTCTACAGCATTATGTCTTTCAATATCCCAATCCATATCTAACATTTTAACAAAAATTAGACCTATATTTTTTTCCTTGCAATATTTTATAATATTATTTATGCATTCATACCTTTCTGGCTCCATTGCTGCATCATAAGGAATATTGTCTTCTAAATGCATGTAATCCAAATTTCCAGACACTTCATTTTCTAAAGCATATCCTCTATAATTTGCTGTTTTAACTGGTTCTATAAAATTTTCTGTTCCAACTTCTTTCCATCTTGAATGAAATCTTGTAACTGGAAATAAATAGCTTATAAATGTTTCATATGAATTTGCCTCTTTTGCATCAGCAATTATATTCTCTAATTTATTTAATGAAAATTTCATATTGTCTACACCTTTTCTATTTTGCTCTTCTGGTGTATCTTCAAAAAGCATTTTTATTTCTAAACAAACTACTTTTTCATTTTGAGTTTTTGTACTTTCTTTTATCCATGAATATGAATTTTGAATTGATTGCTGTCCTGTTCCAATTCCATATGCAGATATTCCATAATTTTTATATAATTCTAATGCTGAAAATCCTCTTACAACTTGGCTTGAACCAATTGTCAAAACATCTATACTATTTTTTGGAAGATCATAAAAATCTTTTATAATTGGTGTTGCTAACCACTCATCATTCCATTTAGGAATAAATACTTTTCCTAAAAAATCTACTACTAATATCAATATTGCTAAAAAAGTTATTGCTTTTATTATATTTCTCATCTTACCCCTCCTTCATCCTAAAAATTCTGATATATGAAGGAAGCTGCATCATATCCAGTTCCATAATAACCAAATACTAACACAAACACAATTAGAGAAATCCATATGCAATATTTTGTTATTATACCTTTTTCTCTAATTACTTCTCTTATTTTATATTTTTGTTTTAATAATGATATTATAAATAGCAACATTATTCCAAAAGTAGCTATTATTAAATCTTTATAATCTAATCCTAAGTTTAGTATTGCTCCGTTTAAAAATTTCATTATAATTATTTACTGATAAGCTTTTTATCATATTAATAGCATCTGGTACAGAATCTGATCTAAAGAACAGATCTCCTATACAAACTAATATAAATGTTCTTAGTATTTGCCAAAATTTAAATAATAAATTTTCTTTATTTATATGTAAAATCTTTGCAATCTTATTAAATAATGGTTCAAAAATTTCTCCTGAAACTATATAAAACCAATGTAATAATCCTGATCCTATTATATATTTAGTTGCTCCACCATGCCAAATTCCTACCGTAAACCATAAAAGGAACATTCCCATATATGTCGTAATTTTCTTTCCCCATTTTTTTCCAAATATCTTTTTCAATTTACTTTGCAAATTTTGCAAAACATTTGACTTTAATATTGGATAGAAAAAGTAATCTTTAAACCAAGTTCCAAGTGTAATATGCCATCTTCTCCAATATTCTGAAATACTTTTTGAAAAATATGGAGTATCAAAGTTCTCAGGTAATGTAACTCCTAATGTTTCTGAACTTCCTAAAACAATATCCATACAACCTGAAAAATCTGTATATAACTGTATAGCAAAAGCAACTGTTCCTATTATAATGTATACTCCTGGAAAGTCTGCATAATTATCAAATACTGTATTTACTAATATTGCCATTCTTTCAGAAATTACAAGTTTTTTAAAAAAGCCCCATATTATTCTTTGAAAACCAAAGCATATATTTTCAAGCTTAAATTTATGTTTTGAATATAATGTTTTTTCCATATCTAAATATCTAGTAAATGGTCCTGATGTTAATTGCGGAAAATACAAAACATATAAAGCATGTTTTAAAATATTTATTTGAGGTTTACTTACACCTCTTCCTACATCTATAACATATCCTATTGCAATTAAAGTATAAAAAGTAACACCTATTGGTGCTATTATAGATAAATTTGTCCACGACAAATTAGTTCCAAATAAATTTATAAAATTTATTGAACTTGAACCTACAAAATTTAAGTATTTTAAAAATACTAATTGTATAAATAAAAGAAAAACAGTTAATCCCTGCATTTTCTTCTTTTGTTTTTCACTTTGGGCATCTCCTATTATATTGCTTCCAACATAACTTACTAAAACTGTATAAAGTATATATAAATATACTTTCACATCACTAGTAGAGCCTAATATGAATATGAAGCTAAATACTAATAGTAATAGCCACTGCATTTTCTTTGGAAATATATAGTATAAAAATAATAATATAACTAAAAAAGTTAAATATATTGATGATGTTAAAATCATACTTCAACAAGCTCCACTAAACCAATATTAGTCATCAAAAAAGCAACTTTTTTATTTTTAAATAAGATTGCTTCTTTTGGTTCTGAAACTAAAAAACTGTCTAA
>CANEMG010000151.1 GCA_947428535.1 uncultured Clostridium sp.
AAGAGAAGCTCAAAAGGAATTTGCTAAATTCTCACAAGAGCAGGTAGACAAGATCTTTTTAGCTGCATCAATAGCTGCAAATCAAGCTAGAATACCATTAGCCAAAATGGCAGTAGAAGAAACAGGAATGGGAGTTGTAGAAGATAAAGTTATAAAAAATCATTATGCAGCAGAATATATCTACAACAAATATAGAAATGAAAAAACTTGTGGAGTTATTGAAGAAGATGAATCTTATGGAATAAAAAGAGTAGCAGAACCAATAGGATTAATTGCTGCAGTTATTCCAACTACAAATCCAACATCTACAGCAATATTTAAAACTTTAATTTCTTTAAAAACTAGAAATGGAATTATAATAAGCCCACATCCAAGAGCTAAAAACGCAACAATAGAAGCTGCCAAAATAGTTTTGGAAGCAGCTGTAAAAGCAGGAGCACCAGAAGGAATAATAGCTTGGATAGATGTACCATCATTAGAAATGACAAATACTCTAATGCAAAGTTCAGACACAATTTTAGCAACAGGTGGACCAGGAATGGTTAAATCAGCATATTCAAGTGGAAAGCCAGCTTTAGGAGTTGGAGCAGGGAATACACCAGCAGTTATAGATGAAACAGCTAATATTGTTTTAGCAGTAAATTCTATAATTCATTCAAAAACATTTGATAATGGAATGATATGCGCATCAGAACAATCAGTTATTGTATTAAACTCAATATATGACAGAGTAAAAGAAGAATTTCAAAGAAGAGGATGCTATTTCTTAAATGATGAAGAAAAAGAAAAAGTTAGAAAAACAATAATTATAAATGGTGCATTAAATGCAAAAATAGTTGGACAAAAAGCTCATACTATAGCAGAACTTGCAGGAATTTCAGTTCCAGAAAATACAAAAATATTAATAGGGGAAGTAAACAGTGTAGATTTAACAGAAGAATTTGCGCATGAAAAATTATCACCAGTACTTGCTATGTATGGAGCAAATGATTTCGATAATGCAATAGAAAAAGCAGTACATTTAATTGAAGATGGAGGACTTGGACATACATCTTCATTATATATAAATACTATTTCTGAAAAAGAAAAAATAGATAAATTTTATAGCAATATGAAAACTTGTAGAGTGCTAATAAATACACCATCATCACAAGGAGGTATAGGAGATTTATATAACTTTAAATTAGCTCCATCATTAACACTTGGTTGTGGTTCGTGGGGAGGAAACTCAATATCAGAAAATGTAGGAGTAAAACATTTATTAAATATAAAAACTGTAGCAGAAAGGAGAGAAAATATGCTTTGGTTTAGAGCACCTGAAAAGGTATATGTAAAAAGAGGCTGCTTGCCAGTAGCTTTGGAAGAATTAAAAAATGTAATGGATAAGAAGAAAGTATTTATAGTAACAGATACATTTTTATTTGAAAATGGTTATACAAAATGTATAACAGACAAATTAGATGAAATGGGAATAGCTCATACTACATTTTCTAATGTTGAACCAGATCCAACACTTGCATGTGCAGTAGAAGGAACAAAAGCAATGAATAGTTTTAAACCTGATTGTATCATAGCTATAGGTGGTGGTTCTGCAATGGATGCTGCAAAGATTATGTGGGTAATGTATGAACATCCAGAAGTAGATTTTATGGATATGGCAATGAGATTTATGGATATTAGAAAAAGAGTTTATCCATTCCCTAAAATGGGAGAAAAAGCTTACTTTATAGCAGTTCCGACATCAGCAGGAACTGGATCAGAAGTAACTCCATTTGCTGTTATAACAGATGAAAAAACTGGAACCAAGTATCCTTTAGCAGATTACGAATTAATGCCTAAAATGGCAATAATTGATAGTAATATGATGATGAATGCACCTAAAGGTTTAACATCTGCATCTGGTATAGATGCTGTAACGCATGCATTAGAAGCATATGCATCAATGCTTGCTACTGAATATACAGATGGTTTAGCAATAGAAGCATTAAAAAATATATTTAAATATTTACCTAGAGCATATGATAATGGTGCAAATGACCCTGAAGCAAGAGAAAAAATGGCAAATGCTGCTACAATGGCTGGTATGGCTTTTGCAAATGCATTTTTAGGAGTATGTCATTCAATGGCGCATAAATTAGGTTCTTTCCATCATTTACCACATGGAGTTGCAAACGCTCTACTTATAAGTCATGTAATTAGATTTAATAGTAGTGAAGTTCCAGAAAAAATGGGAACATTTCCTCAATATGATCATCCACATACATTAAGAAGATATGCAGAAGTATCAGAAGCTTTAAATTTAGGTGGAAACAGTGATGAAGAAAAGGTTGAGAACTTAATAAAAGCAGTAGAAGAATTAAAAGAAAAAATAGGCATAAAAAAGAATATTAAAGATTATGGAGTTGATGAACAAGACTTCTTAAATAGATTGGATGAAATGACTGAACAAGCATTTGATGATCAATGTACAGGTGCTAATCCAAGATTACCACTTATGAGTGAAATAAAAGATATGTATTTAAAAGCATATTATGGAGGTGAAAATTAAAAATGGAATTAAATTTAAATAATCCAATAATGGAAAGAAAAACTAAAACAGTATATAAAGATGAAGATAAAACTGTAAAACTTTTTGTAGAAAATTATTCAAAAGCTAATATTTTAAATGAAGCTTTAAATCAAGCAAGAGTTGAAGAAGGAACAGATTTAAATATACCAAAACTTATTGCTGTAACTAAAGTAGAAAATAGATGGGCTTTAGTATCAGAATACATTGAAGGTACACCTCTAGATAAATTGATGGAACAAAACCCAGATAGAGAAGATGAATATTTAAATAAATTTGTAGATGTTCAACTAGAAATATTATCAAAAAATGTTGCATTATTAAATCCAATTAAAGATAAATACAGAAGACTTATAAATAAAACAGAAGGTTTAACTGATAATGCTAGGTATGAATTACAACAAAGATTAGATGGAATGAAAGACCATACAAAAGTATGTCATGGAGATTATAACCCAAGCAATGTAATAATTAAAGAAGATGGAACTGTTTATGTAATAGATTGGGCACATGTAACACAAGGAAATGCTTCAGCTGATGTTGCTAGAACTTACTTGATTTTTAGATTAGAAGGAAAAGAAAGTCTAGCTGATAAATATTTAAATTTATTTTCAGAAAAAAGTGGAATAAATAAAGCTACAATTCAAAGATGGATTCCAATAGTAGCAGCCGCTCAAAAAGCTAAACAAATACCTGAAGAACAAGAATTTTTAAATAATTGGATAGATGTTATAGATTTCCAATAAAATTATAAAATAAAGCCAGCACATCCCGAAGTGGTTGATGCTGGCTTTTTGAGTTTTAAATACTATATCATATTACAATACATTACTAATAAAATAGTAATAAGGAGCAGAAAAACATGACAAAAAAGAAAAATATAATAAAAATATTATTTATAATTTATTGCATATTTTTAATATATATATTATTCATAAGTAAGAAATGTAGAAATAATCTAAGAATGGTAAATTTAGAACCATTTGCTACATTAAACAGATATATTAGAGCACTACAAAAAGGTTACATAGAACCTGAAATTGCATATTTAAACATAGGAGCAAATTTAATATTGTTTGCTCCTATGGGATTTTTTATGTCAGTACTTTTTAAATTAAAAATAATATCTTTTTCTATTATAAATTTAATAATAATTACTTTGATTGAGTTAATACAATACATAACTAGCACAGGTTCTGC
>CANEMG010000152.1 GCA_947428535.1 uncultured Clostridium sp.
AACTTGTTACTTTAAGTAATAAATTAGATGATTTAATAACAATAAATTTATATCAAAAAGATGAAATTATTAAAAAAGAAGATAATAAGGAAATTCAAATACGAGAATTTGATTTTGAAAAAAAAGTAGATTTAGAAAAATATGATAAAGAATTTAGTTGGAAGTATAATAGAAAAATAGCAACAGAGTTACCAATAAAAAGTACGGTTAGCAAAATTAAAGAAATGAAAAATGATTTAGTAGTTCTAGAAGATTTATATAATAAAGAAATAGGATTAAATTTAATAACACCAACTTTTATAGAAAAAGAAAAAATTACATCTGCTAGAAAAGGAACTTTAGTACATTTATTTTTACAAAATATAGATTTTAGATTAGAGTACGATATCCAAAAATTAGAAGAATTAAAACAAAGTTTAATTTCAAAAGGAATTATAATAGAAGAAGAATCTAAATTTATAAATTTACAAAAAATAGATTTATTTTTAAAGTCTAAATTAGTTGAAAAAATAAGAAGTTCTAAAATAATTGAAAAAGAAAAACCTTTTTGTAAAAAGATTTTAGCAAATGAAATTTTTGAAGCAGCAGATGAAGAAACTATTTTAGTTCAAGGTATTATAGATTTATATACAATAACTCAGAATGATGAAATTATTTTAGTAGATTATAAAACGGATTTTGTAGAAGATGAAAATGTGTTAATCAAAAAATATTATAATCAACTTAAAATTTATAAAGAAGCTTTAGAAGATGCTCTAAATAAAACAGTAAAAGAAATATACATTTACTCTATTTATTTAAACAAAGAAATTCAGGTAGATTTAAATAATTTATAAAATTGATATTTTTAATAAATACTTTTAATATAAAATTTTCAATTCCATTCTTCGGCTCAATATAATATTTAAGAAATTCTAAACTGCTTTTATGGCACCCTTCTATCATAGATGAACTCTTTCCATAAAATCAATTAAGAATTTCTAAAATATTTCTAATCACATTCATCATTTCATTTCAAATTTTATATTAAAAGTATAAGATTATATTAAAAATTAATATCAATTTTATAATTATTAATTATTTACAAAGAAAAGCTTTTAAAGTATAATAATATTGTAAAAATAACAATGTAAGTAATAAAAGGGGAAATAATATGGAAAGAATGAGAACATTCCTATTATATGCTTTGGGAATTTTAGGATTTATGTTTTTATCATACGTTCTAGAAAATGGACTAATAGAAAATATGTATGTAAAAATGACTGGGGATATAGAAACTTCTACAAATATTTCTATAGAAGATGTAAAAGGAAAAGCATCAAATGTTAATGGATTTATGAATTTCAAATTAACAAATGAAAATGTAAATGCAGAAGATTTTTTTGTAAAAATAGATTTAATCAGCAAACAAGGATTACCAGCAGCAACTAAATATGTTCAGATTACAGACTTACCAATGGGAGAAAGTAAGAATTATCAGGTAAAATTTAAAGGTAGTGAGATAAGAGGATATAAAGTTTCAGTTGTAGATGAAGCACCAGAGATGAGTAATATTATAAATATTTTAGGTTGGGAAATAGACTTATCGGATGTATTTGGATTAGATTTGACAGATATAGAAATTTTTGGTGTTAAATTAAAAGATTTATTTACTTGGGACAATGCAAAAACAGCTGGACAAAATGTTTGGAATTGGTCAATAAACTTATTAAATTCAATACCTTGGTGGGGATATGCAATTGGAGCTGGAATAGTATTATGGTATTTACCATCAGGATATTTATTTGGAATTATATAAATTGTTGAGTACAGGTACATAGGAGAAATAGTAGAAATAAAAGAATTTGAAAGATACTTCATTGTTTATGTGAAGTATCTTTTTTTTCCTAAAAATGGAAGGAGTGATTACAAATTTTGTTCTTGCCAATAATTCTTAAATAATATATAATAAAATAGAATATAATTATATAAATGAAGGAGAATTTTTATATGTTAGATTCGAAAATAGAAAACGAATTGAAAGAAAAGTCAAAAAATATAAGGAAGAATATTGTCGAAATGGTATATTCAGCAAAATCAGGGCATCCAGGAGGATCATTATCAGTAGCAGATATTCTAACAGCATTATATTTTAGTGAAATGAATATTGATTTAAATAATTTTAAAAATGAAAATAGAGATAGATTAGTATTATCAAAAGGACATTGCTCACCAGCATTATATGCAACATTAGCAGAAAAGGGATTTTTTCCAAAAGAAGACTTAAAAACTTTTAGAAAAATAGATAGTTATTTACAAGGACATCCAGACATGAAAAAAATACCAGGTGTAGATATGACATCAGGGTCATTGGGACAAGGGCTATCTGTAGCAAATGGTATGGCAATAGCAGGAAAGCTAGATAAGAAAGATTTTAGAGTATATGTAGTATTAGGAGATGGAGAAATTGAAGAAGGACAAATATGGGAAGCTGCAATGACATCTAGCCATTATAAATTAGATAATTTATGTGTAGTAGTAGATAATAATAATTTGCAAATAGATGGAAAAATAGAAGAAGTAATGAGTCCATATCCAATAGATAAAAAATTTGAAAGTTTTGGATTTAATACTATAGTAATAGATGGACATAATTTCGAAGATATATTAAATGCATTTAAGGAAGCTAAAAAAACAAAAGGAAAACCAACAGCAATAATAGCAAAAACTATTAAAGGAAAAGGAATTTCTTATATGGAGGGAAATGTTTCTTGGCATGGAAAAGCTCCAAATGAAGATGAATATAAAATGGCAATAGAAGAATTACATTAAAATATATAATTTAATGGAGGAATATTATGGATCTAAACAATAAAAAAGCAACTAGACAAAGCTATGGAGAAGCTTTAGTAGAGCTTGGAAAAGTAAATAAAGATGTAATTGTATTAGATGCTGATTTAGCAGGAGCAACTAAAACTAATATGTTTGCAAAAGAATTTCCAGATAGATTTTTCGATATAGGAATTGCTGAACAAGACATGTTATCTACAGCTGCTGGACTTTCAACTTGTGGTAAAATCCCGTTTGTTAGCACGTTTGCAGTATTTGCAACAGGAAGAGCATATGATCAAATAAGAAATAGCATTTGTTATCCAAATTTAAATGTAAAAATATGTGCAACACATTCTGGAATTACAGTAGGAGAAGATGGAGCTACACATCAAATGTTAGAAGATATAAATTTAATGAGAGGGCTTCCAAACATGACAGTAATCTCACCATCTGATGATGTGCAAGCTAAGTGGGCAGTTAAAAGAGCAGCTGATGTTAATGGGCCTATTTATATAAGATTTGGGAGAGCTGAAACTCCGGTTATATATAATGAAAAAACTGAATTTGAGTTAGGAAAAGGAATTAGTTTTGGAGATGGAAAAGATGCTACAGTATTTGCAACAGGAATGATGGTAGCAGAGGCATTAAAAGTTAAAGAAGAATTAGAAAAAGAAGGAATAAATATAAGAGTTATAGATATTCATACAATAAAACCAATAGATGAAGAAATTATTATAAAAAGTGCTATGGAGACAGAAAATTTAATTTCAATTGAAGAACATAGTATAATTGGTGGACTAGGAACAGCGATATCAGAAGTATTAACAGAGAAGTGTCCTAAAAAATTAATAAGACTAGGAATGAAAGACTGCTTTGGAAAATCAGGAAACTGGAAAGAACTATTAAAATATTTTAATCTTACAAGTGAAGATATAATAAAAACTATAAAAAAT
>CANEMG010000153.1 GCA_947428535.1 uncultured Clostridium sp.
GGATAATTAAATGTTATCTGTCAAATAGCTATTAGATGGATGTAGTAAAGATTCCTGTTTGTAAGATAGGAGATTGGCAACAAGGAGTTATTTAGTAATCTGAAATCCAATTAGAGCTATAAAACTTATCGATAAATGGTGATAATATGATTTTATTATATAGATTTACGGTAGATAACTTAGAAATAGATTGTGTTAAAATGGAATCTAAGGATTTAGACAAATTGGTAATTTGTAAGAATATAGTTTCTAAAGAAGTTCCTTCTAACTTATTTATACCGCCAAACGATACATATCTATCAACTATTTTAAGTGGCTATGGGAAGATTTTGGGTTTCTTATATAGTAATAAGTTGATTGCTTTTGCATCTATTATATTCCCTAAAACAGGAAAACAAAATCTTGGTAAATATTTGATGTTTGGCAATTCGCAACTAAATCAAGTTGTTCAGTTTGAACATGGTCTTGTTATTTCAGCTTATAGGGGACATGGTTTATTAAAAAAATTGTTATTGGAACACCTAAAAAATATAGAATTAAAATATTTATTTTTTTTGAGCACTGTTTCGCCATATAATATTCCCAGTTTAAATACCGGATTTAGTTTAGGCCAAGTAATTAAATCGCATATTTCTTATCATGGTTTTGAGAGATTTATTTTGTACAGGAAATTTACACATTCGTTTTCATTTGAAAAAGCTCTCAAGTGCAAAAATATTATAGAGTTAGATTCTTACTTAAATAAAGGATATGTGGCTACATATAATTTTAAGGAAGGATATTATCTAGTAACAGAGGAGGCATCTTGTGAAACGGTATAATACAAGTATTAAGAAATTGATGGAAGCACAAAAAGAATACGATTTAATCTCTAAAGAGAAAGCAATATTCATATCTGATTGGAATGCTGAATTAGAGAGGATTACGTATCCCTCAATTGGTATCGGAAAAAATTTGAATGATAAAAATACGATAGGAAATTATTATTACTGGACTGATGAACTAAATTATAAATCTCATTTTCAACAATGTTATCAAGAATTATTTCAAACAGAATTAAGTAGTGAAAACTTCCTAATTGGCAGTAATGGTTCCTCTTCAACAATGCTATCATTAATGGCTCTCAAAGAATTAGGGGTCAATAAAATATTAGCATTCACGCCCATTTACTTTAGTGCAATTAGACTATTTGAGCTGTTAGATTATCAAATGTATCGCTTTGATTTAGATATAAGAAATGATTTTAGAATAAATATTGAGCTATTAGAAATGGAAATAGTAAGAAATAATATTGAAGCTGTTTTTATAACAGATCCTATATTTAGTTCAGGTATTGAAATTTCTGAAAGTATTTACGATCAAATAAATAATCTAAGTAGAAAATATAATATATGGATAGTGATAGATTATATCTATGGAGGAATGAACTGGGAAAGTAGTAATTTTATTATTAGTAATAAGATTCCTCATATCACTAATACTTTCAGCAATTATATAGTGATAGAATCAATAGCCAAAAGATTATTTGTGAATGGAATAAAAACATCTATAGTCTTTAGCACCTCACAAATAATCAAAAAAATTTCCCGACTTTCAATATATACTGTAGGTTCGATGTGTTGTTTACAGTTGAATATGCTAAAAAATATATATTATGTTGAAAATGCTCATATAATAAATGGGTTAATCGAAAAAAATGTCCATCAAGCCTCTCGTAGATTTAATCGTATATTATCATTGACAAAGGGGAAAAACTGTATTATTAGTTCTTGCAACTGTTCCTATTTCTTTTTGATGGGAATACCTTATCAATACCAAATTGATGACATAGGTTATGCTGTAAATATATTAAAACAGATAGGTGTATTGACTGTTCCACATTCTAGATACTTAATGACTAATAATCAGTATTATATATTTAGAGTCAATTTGCTTATAAATGAACAAGATTTGTTTTTGGGCCTTACTAAATTATTAGATTTAATATAATACTAAGAATTTCCCCTTTAGTTAATTCGGATGATAATTTATTAAGCTTTGCATCGTCATCATCAGTGTTTATTAGATTATATTTTGCTGCTATTTTTCCTACCTTATCAATATCGTTAATGGTGGTGGGATTAGTTTTATCAGATAATTGCTTTTGGATTGCAACATTCAATGCATGTTCAATTTTTATACTTTGCAAATTATGAAATACTTTTTTAGCACTGTATGATACCAAAATTGCAAGTAATGCCCAAGAAGATATTGTTAAAATTATCGAACCTACGGAAATATCCTTAACTTCAAATAACGGTGGATCATAATAGCCATTACAAAGATTATCATTGGCTACATTAAAAACTGTATCCAAATACTTGATTGCCTCTTCTTTATCTTTACAATCTAACCTAAAATTACATATACATTTCTGATTTGTATTTATTGTATACAAGTATTTGTAGTCATACTTGAAATTGGATATTAAAACGTTGATTTTAAAAATTTTTGCCGAATATTCAATGACTTCATCAAATGGGTAATTTTTCCACCCCTCCAAATTTAGGTATTCAATTATAGAATTATAAGTTATAAAGTCTATATTATCATAACTAAAATAAAATTCGAACATACTTAATATGTCAAGAATATTTTTTTTCCTTATTTTCGCGGGAAAAACAATAAGTTTCTGAAATACTTTTTTTACTATGTTTAATAAATCAGATTGCATACTTATTTGTTTGCTTATAATATGTGCATTTATATATTCATATAACCGCCCATTTTCCCAAAATTCTTTGAAGGATGATAAAAAATAACTTTCACGAATAATATCTATGATTTCTCCATGATATTTAAATGCAAATCTATTTATAAAAGTGTTCTTAAACAAATAAGTAGCCCAAAATGGTAAACCCAAATAAACATCCTGTAACGTACAAGAATCAAATTTTAGTTGTTCGGCATGACACTGAGAAATATCGGTACGTATAAAAGTGCAATTGATAAATTGGATATTTAATATAGAAGATTTTTCATATATACAATCAACAAAAGTACATTCTTGATAAAGACAGTCAAACATATTTGAAATTATAGTTTCATTACTAAAAATGCATTTTTTAAAATATGTATATTTAGCCGATACCCCTTTATATCTGTTCCCAGAAAATTGTGTATTCTCAAAAGATGCATTTTCAAATAGACATGATCCCCAATTAACTTCTCGAAATTTTGAATTACATATATATGTATCTATAAAATCGGATCTCCCAAAGGGATTTTTATAAAAAATACAATTATTAATTTTACTTCCTCTAAAATCACATCTATAAAATGATACAATTGACTCACTTTGAGTATAATCTACATCTTCAAATAATTTATATGATAAATTCATAGATTCGCAATTTAGTATTGTTTTATCAAATACATCAACTTTCATCATTTCATACATGTTGTCACCACTTAATCCTTTATTAAATTATATTATACAAAACGGAAATATAAACTCTAATCACTTCTAATGATTCACACAATCTCCTATCTTACAAACAGGAATCTTTTCTACATCCATCTAATAGCTATTTGACAGATAACATTTAATTATCCATTATTGATAACAGAAATATGGAAAAGTAGGATTACAAAAGAGATAAAGAAATACTAAGATTGAAGTACGGTAAGCGCCTAAATGTTGGGCGGCTTGAATAGCCCCATTTTTCACCGGAAACTGCTGGCGAGAAACTTTGCAATGGCAGATGAAACTCCTGTC
>CANEMG010000154.1 GCA_947428535.1 uncultured Clostridium sp.
CTTTAAATTCCTTATCTAAATTGAATTTTCCACTAAGCATAAAAAACAATGGGTTACATACCATAAAAATATCTACTAAAATTCTTCTAACTGTCCAAGTTGTATTATAAGGTATGCTAAATACTATAAATATATTTAATGTATGAGTTGCTAATACCATAAGCATAAATATTACTCTCATTAAATCATATTTAAAAATTCTTTTTTCCATATACTTCTCCATTTTAATATAACTTTTGTTATTACTAGTTTATTGGTTTCATTGTTGGAAATAATATAACATCTCTAATAGATGCTGAATTCGTTAGAAGCATTACTAATCTATCAATTCCGATTCCCATACCTCCTGTTGGTGGCATACCATATTCAATAGCCATACAGAAATCTTCATCCATCATATTTGCTTCATCATCTCCTGCATCCCTTTGTTTTAATTGCTCTACAAATCTTTCTCTTTGATCTATTGGATCATTTAATTCAGAATATGCATTTCCATATTCACGACCATCAATAAATAATTCAAATCTTTCAACTAATCTCTTATCTGATGGTTTTCTTTTTGTAAGTGGTGAAACTTCTACTGGGTAATCACATATAAATGTTGGCTGAATTAGAGTTTCTTCTACAAATTCTTCAAAAAACGTATTTATTATATATCCTCTTGTTTTCTTTGATTCTTCTATTTCTATACCTTTTTCTTTAGCAATAGCTATTGCTTCTTCATCAGTATTTATATTGTTAAAATCTACTCCAGTTACTTCTTTTATTGATTCTATCATTGTAACTCTTCTCCAAGGTGATTCTAAATCAATATCTGTTCCTTGATAATTTATTTTAGCTGTTCCTAAAACTTTTTTTGCTACAGTTCTGATTAAATTTTCTGATGTATCCATCATATCATTATAATCTTGATATGCAGCATAAAATTCTATATTTGTAAATTCTGGGTTATGTTTAATATCCATTCCTTCATTTCTAAACATTCTTCCCATTTCATAAACTTTATCAAATCCACCAACTATAAGTCTTTTTAAGTATAACTCATTTGCAATTCTTAAATACATATCCATATCTAATGTATTGTGGTGTGTTATAAATGGTCTTGCCGCAGCTCCTCCTGCTATTGTATTTAAAATTGGTGTATCTACTTCTAAATATCCTTCATTGTCAAAGAAATTTTTTATTTCTTTTAAAATTCTGCTTCTTAAAAGAAATGCTTCTTTTACTTCTGGGTTTACTATTAAGTCAACATATCTTTGTCTATAACGTAAGTCTATGTCTCTTAATCCATGAAATTTTTCTGGTAAATCTCTTAAAGATTTTGAAAGTAATACTACTTCTTT
Organism: uncultured Clostridium sp.; assembly: GCA_947428535.1. GTDB lineage: Bacteria > Bacillota > Clostridia > TANB77 > CAG-508 > Scatovivens. Next base: position 1,344 of record CANEMG010000154.1, read on the forward strand.
TGCATGTATAGATATTTCTTCTGTTCTTGTTTTAAATACAAAACCTTTTAATCCTATAATATCTCCTATATCAAATGTTTTAAATGCTTTATAACTTTCTTCACCTAAATCATTTATACTAACATAACTTTGAATTTTTCCTTTAGCGTCTTGAATTGTGCAAAATGATGCCTTACCCATTATTCTTTTCGCCATTATTCTTCCTGCAACAGAAACATCTTTTTCTTCATATTTTTCATAATTATCTTTTATATCTTGAGAAAATTCTGTTCTATCATATTTTGTAATTTCAAATGGATCTTTTCCTTGTTCTTGAAGTTCTTTTAATTTGTCTATTCTAACCTGCATCAATCTATTAATATCTTCTTCTGTTTGAATTACTTCATCATTGTTTTCATTTTCACTCATATTAAACGCCCCTTTATATTTTTTTTGATTTAGTAATTATATACCATTTTTTTGTTATTGTAAACTAGTTTTTTATCAGATTTTTGAATTGTTTTGCCACGATTTTTTCAATGGTAAAACCCGCTCAGCAAATTTCGCTGGGCGGGCTACCGAAAGGTTTATTCTGTTACTTCTGCTCCTGATCTTGCGCAAGATTAATTGCATTTAAAAACACCTTTGTGTTCAACTTGGCCTTTTCAAACACATCCCATGCTAACATGCAAATATCAGAATTTTGTGTTATTATCCCAAGAGTTTTTAATTTGCTCAGCAGTTCTTTCTTATCTCTTCTAGTTCTCAAATTCCGCTCTGTCTCTTTTATATTGAACATTGCTCGTTTCGCTAGCTGTAAATCAAAAAGATCCTTAAAGGAATTCTCAACAGCCGTTAGCACTTCCTCTATGTCAAATTCTCCAATTCGTTCCATAAAGAAAATATTGAAAAAATCCTTAGTGTACGACATCAATATATCGCCTTGAGCCAAAGGAACTGCCATATCTGTTTTCCTACAATATACCACTTTACTTTGGTAATTATAGTAAAACAGTTCATCCATCAATACTCTCCGCATTTCTTCATCATTGTTAAAATGCGTATTTATTGACAAATCGTAAATTTGAAAACTATTTGGGTTCATAACCTCAAACACCCCAAAATTCGTGGGAGTTGTTGTTATCTCTCCGTTGTACGAATCTCCTGTCTGAAACTCAGTCTGATGAATATCTTTAAAGTTAGATATATCATCAAATGCCGGATACACCATATAGCAGTTATTTGTATAATGCGTGTATGCATATCCATCTCCTACAACACCATTACCTTTTACAGTGTATTGTAGAACATCTGGTACACACATTATCCCTGCATACTTCGCAACTGCAGCTATAGCCTCTTTCTCTGTCATACCTAGCTCCCGAGCTGCTACATACAGAATTAGTATGTGCTGAAATTTTGTCATCATATTCAACACCATCCTTTCCTTTCATAATATAGTTTTTTTGAGACCTACATATTATATCACAGGTATACATAATTTTCAACACATAAAATGAGATGTATATCTATTAAATTTTTTAATCTATACATCTCAAATTTTAATTTATTTTAAATCAAGTTTAATATGAACATCGTTTAATTGTCTATCATTTACAATTCCAGGCGCTCCCATTAATAAATCTTGTGCTTTACTATTCATTGGAAAAGCTATAACTTCTCTAATACTTTCTTCTCCTGTTAAAAGCATTAACATTCTATCAACCCCCGGTGCAATACCTGCATGTGGTGGTGCACCATAATGGAATGCTTTAAATAAAGCACTAAATTTTCTCATAATTTCTTCTTCAGTATATCCTGCCATTTCAAAAGCTTTTACCATTATTTCTGGATTATGATTTCTAACAGCACCTGAAGAAAGTTCTATTCCATTGCAAACTATATCATATTGATATGCTAATATATCTAAAGGTTCCTTCTTTTCTAACGCTTCCATTCCACCTTGTGGCATTGAAAATGGGTTATGAGAAAATTCTAATTTACCACTATCTCCTATTTCAAACATTGGAAAATCTATAATCCAACAAAATTTATATACTTTATCATCAATTAAATTTTGTCTTATTCCTAATTCTTTTCTTATTTCTCCTGCTAATTTCTCTACTATACCTCTATGTTCCGCTATAAAAAATATACTATCTCCTGGATTAGTATCTGTCTGTATTAATAATTCTTCTCTAGCTTCATCTGGTATAAGTTTTGCAATAGGGCCTTGTAAAGTTCTATCTTCATTAACTTTAAGCCATGCTAAACCTTTAGCACCACAATCTTTTATAGCAAAATCTACCATTCCATCATAAAAAGTTCTTGTAGCATCTACTCCATTTGGTAAAGTTATTGTTCTTACTATTTTTCCATTAAACACTTTTATGTCTAAGTTTTCAAATATATTTGTTACTTCTT
>CANEMG010000155.1 GCA_947428535.1 uncultured Clostridium sp.
AAGATACAAATTTTACAATAGAAGATTTTGAAAATACTCATAATGGAGAAATATTAAATAAATTTGGAAATCTAGTAAATAGAACATTAAGATTTAAAGGATTAGAAGAAGTTCCAAACGGAATTTTAGATGAAAATATAAAAAATGAAATAGAAAAAACATATATAGAAGCAAGTGAATTAATAGAAAAGTTAGAATTTAGAGAAGCAGTAAAGAAAATAATGAAATTAGTAGAAATAGGAAATAAATTTTATGATGAAAAGGAACCTTGGATTGCTAAGAAAAACGATATAGATAGCTTTAACAATACAATATATACATGTAGTGTTATAATAGCCAACTTATCTAATTTATTTGAAATGGTTATGCCAACAGCATGTTCTAAAATTAGAAATTATTTAAAATTAGAAAATCCAAAATGGAAATTTATTTCTATAGAGCCAGGAATAAAATTAGAGAATATAGAACCATTATTTAGTAGAATTGAAAAAAATAAATAGATATAAGAGGAAGAAAAATGGGAAAAATATTTGTAATAGATGGAACAGATGGAAGTGGCAAACAAACACAATTTAATTTATTAAAAAAACATTTAGATGAAGATGGAATAGATTATAGAACAGTTAGTTTTCCTAACTATGATAGTCCTTCATCATCACTTGTAAAGATGTATTTATCAGGAGAATTTGGCGAAAATGCGAAAGAAATAAGCCCGTATATAGCATCAACTTTTTATGCAGTAGATAGATATGCAACATATACTAAAGACTATAAAGAATACTTTAAAAGAGGCGGAATAATATTAGCAGACAGATATACAACAGCAAATATGGTACATCAAGCAGGTAAAATAAGTGATAAAGATGAAAGAGAAAAATTCTTAAAATGGTTATTTGATTTGGAATTTAATATATATGGCTTACCAGTACCAACAAAAGTATTTTTCTTAAATATGCCACCAGAAAAGGTAAAAGAACTTATAAAGAATAGAGAAAATAAATTTACACATAATGATAAAAAGGATATCCATGAAAGAGATCAAAAACATATAGAAGAATCATACAATGCAGCTTGTAGTTTGGTAGATGAATATGATTGGAATGAAATAAAATGTGTTAAAGAAAATGTTTTAAGAACAAGAGAAGATATACATCGGAGAAATATATAAAATAGTTTTAGAAGAAATACGAAAGAAATAAAAGGAACACGTGAGGGTGTAATATGAGAGGAAAAATTGTTAATTTATGTATAGCATTTATGAACTTATTATTAGGAGCGTTAATTATTGTATATACAATATATGTTCCACAGGATAAAACTTTAATTACTGTTCAAGAAGGTTTAGTTATTAAATATATATTAATAGCAATTTATATAATAATAGGAGTTGTAGTTCTAATTGATGCTGTTCAAAGTTATAATCATAAATCAGATACAGGATTTAATATAGGATATATAATAGGAATTTTTGCAATTAGTTTTGTGTTCATAAAAGAACCAGTAATAGGTGCATTTAATATAGTATCAGGATTAATTGTATTATTTAAAACCTTAAAAGAAAACTTGGTAGAAATTGATAGTACAACAGGAATTTCTATTTCAATAGTAATTATGATAGCAATTGCAATAACAGGAATTGTAACAATAAATTACGCTTCTCTAGGAAGAACAATAAAAAATAAAGAAAATAAGAACGAATTATCATATAAAAAAGATTACTTTAAATATATTACTGAATTAGATATTACTGAGCCATATATAAATGTTAAAAAAGATGGAAAATTTGGGTATATAAATCCCAAAGGAGAATGTGTTATAGAATTTAAGTATGATTATGCAAGTCCATTTGTTAAAATAAGAGCTTTCGACAAAGATTTTTATATAGCATTAGTATGTGAACAAGGAAGTTCTTATATAATATTAAAAAATCAAAGAACTGTATTATCATATAGAACAGAATCATCTGATGATAATTATGAAGCTAAAGAAAAAGAATTAGAAGAGGTTTATAAAAAAACATTAGAACAAACAGAAGATATTACGTATGAAATACCAAAAGTTAATAATAGCATAAATAAAGTACCAGTATATCAAGAAACTGAAAAGAAAGATTATGATTTTAGATATGACTATAATAGTGAGTATGATTTAATTGTTACACAATCTAATATGGGACTTGGAGATAAATATCAACTTGCCAAGAAAGATGATTTAAATATAAGAATAACATTAGAGACTGATTATATGGATTATGATTCTAGTTATTTATATTTATTTTCAAATGGAACAATACCATTTTATGAAATTTCGAAAAGAACACAAGGATGGTATACACCTTATGGTAAAAAGAATCCTATGACAGGTAAAGCACAAATATTAGATTTTTTTGGAGATAGAATCCTTCTTAAAAACTATAATGATAAAACAATATATTTTATAAATGCAGAAGGAAACATGATTTCAGAAGCTTATAAAGATATATATATATGTGGTAATGGAAGATATATTGTACGAAATAATGATGATTCTTTTAAAATAATAGATGAAGAATATAATAATATTTTTGATAAAAATTATTCTGTAATAAATCCAAGATTCTCTTCACAAAATTTATATTTAGTTTTAGATTCAATTGAAAATATAAAATCAAATGATTACGATTATGCTGAATTTAATTGGAATATTGTAAATTATGATGGTGAAATTATACTAGATGGAGTAGAGCAAATCTATGATCAATTTTATAAAATGGTAAATAATAAGAAGAATGATAAAAATAATGAAGAATCATTTGAAGAAAATTTAAGAAAATTAAATTACAAATTTGTTGGAGATAAATTTTATTTAGAATATTAAATGTATATTTGTAAATAATAAAATAGAGCGTTAAATAGCTCTATTTTTTATTTTGGAGGTAAATGAAATGGATAATCAAAAAATAAAATGTACAGTAAAAAGCTGTGAATATAATAATTGCGATAATAGTATTTGTGAATTAAAACAAATTGAAGTACAAGCGTGTCCAGGATGTTCAAATGGAACAGCTGAAGGTGAATCAATGTGCGGAAGTTATAAATGTAAATGTGATTAATTATAGTTATATTTAATTTCGAAATTTACACTTGACATAGGAATTTTAAGAATATAAAATGTAGGAAGTAATATAAAATAAAGGGGGAATATTATTATGCCATTAGTAACAACAAAAGAAATGTTTGAAAAATCAATGAAAGAACATTTTGCAATAGGAGCATTTAATATAAACAATATGGAATTCATACAAGCGATAACAGATGCCGCAGAGGAGTCTAAATCACCAGTAATTTTACAAGTTTCTTCAAGTGCAATAAAATATGCAAGAATGGAATATTTAATAAAAATGGTGGAGGCAGCAGTAAAAACAACAACTATTCCAATAGCACTTCACTTAGATCATGGACCAGATTTTGAAACATGTAAAATGTGCATAGATAGCGGTTTTACATCAGTTATGATAGATGGATCAAAATATGATTTTGAAGAAAATGTAGAATTAACAAAAAAAGTTGTAGAATACGCACATTCAAAAGGAGTTGTAGTAGAAGCAGAGCTAGGAAAATTAGCCGGAGTAGAGGATGATGTAAATGTTTCGGCAGATGATGCAAGATTTACAGATCCAGAACAAGCATATGAATTTGTACAAAGAACAGGATGTGATTCTTTAGCAATAGCGATTGGAACAAGTCATGGAGCATAT
>CANEMG010000156.1 GCA_947428535.1 uncultured Clostridium sp.
TACATTTCTTAATTTTGCATACTTAATAGCTTCTAATAGTTCGTTTTTATCAAAGTTAGTTGCTTTAGCTCTAGCACTAAAAGAAGATGCTCCAAGATATATAGCATCTGCACCATTTTGTACAGCTGCTTTTAAACATTCGAAATCTCCTACAGGAGAAAGTAATTCTATTTTATTCATATTTTACCTTTCTAGTTTATAAAAAAATTACATATACAAGTATTGTACAATATTTGACATCAAACTGCAAGAATATAGAATTGATAACTTGTTCTTTACATTCTTATAATTTACATATAGAATGTGTTATATAATATATAAATTAAAATAAAGGAGAATGTTAAATGTCAAAAAAGGAAAAACTAATTGCTGTTGTTATTTTAGTAGTTATAATAGCAGTATTAGCAGGATGTTTTACATATAAATATATACAAAAAAGTAAATCTACAGGAACTGATTGGGGAGATAAATATTATATTTATTTAAAAGAATAAAAGAGCATAATTTGTCACACAAAAAAAATAAAAAAAGCTTGCAATTACTAATAAATAAGTGTATAATAGTTTTGTCTTAAAATGAAAACTAGAAGAGTGGGAACCAATCCCACTCTTTACTAATGTTTAGGAGGATATATTTTGGCAGGAAATAACATTGAAACAAAGGTAGAAGAACTTTTGAAACCAATCATAGAAAAATTACAATATGATTTATATGATGTAATATATGAAAAAGAAGGAAAAAATTATTATTTAAGAATTGTTATAGACAAACCAGAAGGAATAGATATAAATGATTGTGAAAAAGTAAACAATGAAATTAATGATATTTTAGATGAAGCAGATTATATAAAAGATCAGTACTTTCTAGAAGTATCTTCACCAGGGCTTGAAAGAGTACTTAGAAAAGAAAAACATTTTCAAAGTCAAATAGGAAAAGAAATAAGTGTAAAGTTATTTAAACCAATAAATAAACAAAAAGAACTAATAGGAACATTAGTAGAATATAATAAAGAGTGGCTTACAATAAAAGTCGATGACACGACTATAAAAATAAATTCTAAAGATATAGCTGTTACAAAAACTATATTTAATTGGTAGGAGGAAATAAAAAATGAAAAACATTGATGTAAAAGAAATAATTGCAGTTATGGATGAATTAGAAAAAGAAAGAGGTATAAGTAAGGATTATCTAGTTAGTGCATTAGAGGAAGCATTAGTAAAAGCTTATAAACAAAACTTTGATGCAGATGAAAACACAGAAAACGTAAAAGTAACAATAGATAAAACAACAGGAGAAATGCATGTATATTCTGCAAGAGAAATAGTTGAAGAATTACCAGTACCAGAACTTGAAATTAGCTTAGAAGATGCTAGAAAAATTGATAAAAACTATAATGTTGGAGATATAGTAAATATTGAAATAAAACCTAAAGACTTTGGAAGAATAGCAGCTCAAAAAGCAAAACAAGTTGTTGTTCAAAAAATAAGAGAAGCTGAAAAAGAAATGGTTTTTACTGAATTTAATGATAAAAAAGGAGAAATAGTTTCTGGACTTATCCAAAAAGCAGATGGCAGAATTGTTGTTATGGATTTAGGAAAATTAGAAGGAGTTATGCCTTTAAAAGAACAAATACCAACTGAAACATATAGAGTAAATGATAAAGTTAGAGGCTATGTTTTAGAAGTAGAAAAAGGATTGAAAGGAACACCACAAGTTATAGTATCAAGAAGTCATCCAGATTTTGTAAGAAAATTATTTGAATTTGAAATACCAGAAATTTATGAAGGTTTAATAGAAATTAAAAGTATTTCTAGAGATCCAGGATCAAGAAGTAAAATAGCAGTATACTCTAGAGATGAGAACATAGATCCAGTTGGTTCTTGTGTAGGTCAAAAAGGTGTAAGAATTCAAAACATTATAAATGAATTAAACGGAGAAAAAATTGATGTTATAGAATGGAATGAAGATCCAGCAATTTATATTTCAGCAGCATTATTACCAGCTCAAGTTATGGCAGTAGATGTTAGAGAAGAAGAAAAATTTGCACAAGTAATAGTTCCAGATGATCAATTATCTTTAGCTATAGGTAAATCTGGACAAAATGCTAGATTAGCTGCAAGATTAACAAATTGGAAAATAGATATAAAATCAGAATCTCAAATAAGAGAAATATTACTTTCACAAGCAGAAGAAACAGATAAAGTAGAAGATGTTAGTGAAGAAATTGAAGAAAAAGTAGAAGAGATAAAAGAAGAAGTTGCGGAAGAAAATGTAGAAATAGTTGAACAAGAAGAAGTAGAAGTAAAAAAAGAAAAGAAAACAAGAGCGAAGAAGGAAACTAAAGAAGCAAAAGAAGAACCAGCAGAGGAGCCTGTAAAGAAAAAAAGAGGTAGACCAAAAAAATCAGAAGTTCAAGAATAATTAGGAAGTGATTAAATGATAAAAAAGAAACCACTAAGAACATGTATGGCTTGTAATGAGCAAAAAGAAAAACAAGAACTTTTAAGAATAGTTAAATCAAAAGAAGGGATAATTGAACCAGATTTAACAGGAAAAAAGAACGGTAGAGGAGCTTATATTTGTAGAAATGAAGAATGTTTAAACAAATTAATAAAATCAAAGAGATTAGAAAGAATTTTTGAAAAGGAAATAAGCTCAGAATTATATGAAAGTATAAGAGGTGTAATTATTGATAAATAAAGTAAACGGCTTGCTAGGTATAAGTTCAAAAGCAGGAGCAGTACTGGCAGGAACTGATCTAGTTTTAGAGGAAATGTCTAAAGGAAGAGTTTTACTTGTTATAGTTGCAAGTGATGCTTCTGAAAAAACCATTAAAAACCTGAAATACTATTGTAACAAAGAAAAAGTAGAAATGATAGTATATGGAAATATTGATAGTAACAGTAAAGCAATTGGAAAACACAATAAAGCGATTATAGGAATTAAAAATAAAAATTTAGCAGATAGCATAAAAAAAGTAATTCATGGAGGTGAAGAATTTGGAAAAAATTAAAATTCATGAACTGGCAAAAAAAATAGGAGTAGCCACAAAACAAGTTTTAGATACAGCCAACAATAATGGAATAGAAGTAAAAAGCCATTTAAGTTCTATTACAGAAGAAGAAGCAAATAAAATCGAAAAATTAATTAAAGGAGTTTCAAAAACAAAATCTATGGATAATAAAAAAGAGAAGAATGATGGACCAGTAATAATAAGAAGAGCGGTTATCATTAATGATGAAGAAGAAAAGAAGGAAGAGGAAAGAAAAAGAAAAGAACAATCTAGAAAAAAAGATGTAGGTTTTATCGAAAATAAAAGAAATAAGGATTATAACATTGTTTATAGAGATAAACCAACAAAACCACTTACTGTAAGTGAATTATTAGGTATTGCAACTAAAAAAGAACCTGAGAAAAAGGAAAAAGTAGAGGAAAAGCCAGTTGCTGAAGTACCTGAGAAGAAAGATTCTGAGACAAAAAAAGCAGAACCTATTATTAGTGATGCAAAACCTACTAAAAAAGTTGTAGAAAATAAAGAAAAACCTAGATTTGAAAATAATAAAAGAGAAACTCAATTTAATAAAAATAATTATAATAATAGAGATAATAAGAGAAACTTCGGAAATGATAATAATGATAGAAATGGATACAATAATAGAAAAGATAACAATGGCAGAAACAATAATTTTAGAAAAAATTTAGATGACAAAGGGTT
>CANEMG010000157.1 GCA_947428535.1 uncultured Clostridium sp.
AAATATTATACTATGATTATTTCTTTTTTTCAACTAAAATAGTTTTTAGATTGATTTTTTGTAATATTTTGCATATAATAATATCATAAATTTATATAATTATATTTTTATAAAAAATCAAAATCCTGAAATTAAGTTTTCTTAATTTAAGTGAAAGGATTTAATTATGAAAAAAATTATTTTTAAAGGCTGTGGAACAGCTATTATAACACCTTTTGATGAAAATGGTGTTAATTTTAAAGAATTTGAAAAATTAATAGAATTTCAAATTGCAAACAAAGCAGACAGTATAATTGTTTGTGGAACCACTGGAGAATCTTCTACAATGACTTTAGAAGAAAGAAAACAAACTATAAAATTTGCTGTAGATATTGCTAAAAACCGTATTCCAATTATTGCTGGAACAGGTGGAAATTGTACAACACAAGTAATTGAATTTACAAAATATGCTGAAAGCATTGGAGTAAATGCAGCACTAATTGTAACACCTTACTATAACAAAACTACTCAAGATGGTTTAATTGCACATTATGAATCAATTGCAAAAGAAACAAAGTTACCTATAATTTTATACAATGTACCTAGTAGAACTGGTGTAAACATTCTACCTGCCACTTGCAAAAAACTATCTCAAATAGAAAACATCGTAGCTATAAAAGAAGCTAGTGGAAATATTTCACAAGTTGCAGAAATTGCTAATTTATGTGGAGACAATTTACATATATACTCTGGCAATGATGATCAAATAACACCTATTTTATCTGTCGGAGGAATTGGAGTTATATCTGTTCTATCTAATTTAGTACCAGAATACACTCATAATATTGTTACAGACTTTCAAAACGGAAATATAAAAAAATCTATAGATGCACAAATACAAGCAATTCCACTTGTAAAAGCACTTTTTTCTGAAGTTAACCCTATTCCTATAAAATCTGCTCTAAATATGATAGGATATAATGTTGGAATACCTCGCCTACCACTTATTCAAATGAGTGAAGCTGGAAAAACTAAACTAAAAAGTGAATTATTAACATTTGGATTACTTAAATAATATGCTACAATAAAATAAAAAAGGGGTGACAAAATAATTGGAAACAGTAAAAGAACATAATATTGATTTAAGTTTTTCAGAACCTTCTATAGCTGAATTTAAAGAAATAATAAAAGATATTGCTACTAATCCAAATGTAACTGCTCTTAAAGAACGTATTCAACATAATAATAATTCAAGGTACTATCATTGCTTATGTGTCTCTTATTACACATATTATATTTGCAAAAAAATGAAATTAGATTATGTATCTGCTGCAAGAGGAGCTATGCTTCACGATTTTTATTATTATGATTGGAGAGATAAAAAAGTTGAAGGACAAAAGAAATTTCATGCTTTCAGACACCCTTCTATAGCTTTAAAAAACGCTTTAGATATTTTTGAACTTAATGATAAAGAAAAAGATATTATAAAAAAGCATATGTGGCCATTAACTATAAAATTACCTTCTTACAGAGAAAGCTACATTGTTACTTTAGTAGATAAATATTGTGCCACAATAGAATTTTTTAGATCTTCAAAAAGATCTTAATATATGTTTTATAGATTTTCGAAAAAATCTAAATAATCAAATAAAGGAAAAATAGTTATGATAAGAGTTTTAATAAATGGTTGTAATGGAAAAATGGGACAAGAAGTTGCAAAAGCAGTAACTCAAACTCCTGATATTGAAATACTATGTGGAGTAGATAGAATTGATACAGGAGATAACAACTTTCCAGTATTCACCAATATAAATAGTATAAATATAATACCTGATGTAATAATAGATTTTTCAGTTCCTGAAGCTACATTTAAAATCTTAGAATTTGCAAATAAAAATAAGATTCCAACAGTAATAGCTACTACAGGTTTTTCAGATGTGGAACTTAAAAAAATAGAAGAATACTCAAATAACTTCCCTATTTTTAAATCTGCAAATATGTCTTATGAAATAAATCTTATGGCAAAATTAGTAGCAGAACTTTCTAAAAAGCTTTCTGATTCAGATATTGAAATTGTAGAAACTCATCATAATAGAAAAATTGATAGTCCAAGTGGTACAGCACTTATTCTTGCTGATAGCATAAACAATGCTTTAGATAATAGTATGTCATATGAATATGATAGACACAGTAAACGTGAAAAAAGAAAGAAAAATGAAATAGGTATTCATTCTATAAGAGGTGGTACCGAAGTTGGAAAGCATAGTGTTATTTTCTTTGGAAATAATGAAAGTTTAGAAATTACACATAATGTTAACTCAAGAGCTGTATTTGCAAATGGTGCTGTAAAAGCTGCTTTCTTTACAGTTCATAAAGATACTGGACTATATAATATGAATGATATGTGCTAAAAGCATTTATTATAAAATGAGTCACTTTTAAAAGTGACTCATTTTTTTGCTATGCTAAATTTTCTAACATAGTTTTTCAATGCTCTTTTTAAGTTAATATTCTATAAACATCAACTTCATTTCTATTCTTTTTATTGTTCAAAATACTAATAAGATAATTTCTAGAATTAAAATATGCAGAAAAATCTGTGTTTCTATTAGATGAATGTTATTTGTTAGAAATTCTGAAAATAAAAAAGCATTTATATAAACTATATACTTAATATTTTTTCAAATTAAATATACATAAACTATACAAAAAATATAGTTCTAATTTATATAAATGCCCCTATGTAATTCTTATTTTTTAACTTGATTTTTTAAAAGAAATAAAATTCTTTTGAACTTTTTGAATAGAATGAAACAATTATAAACTGTTTTCTTTTAAAAATCAAGTAAAATCTATTTTTTTCGTCTAATAATCCATCCTTTTTCCACTTTTTCTGGAATTCTTAAAATAACCTTTTGTTCAGCTTTTCCTGGATTTACTGTATCTATCTCTTCTAAAGTATCTGCATCCCACAACATATCTATTTTAAATTCTAGTGGTTCAATTTTTCCTGGTATAATTAATTCTAAAGTATCCCCTATACTTAATTTATTTCTTATTTCTATTAATACTTTATCTTCTTTAGGCTCAATAACTTTACCACCAAATTCATAATCTGCATTATATTGTCTTCCAGAATAATCTTGAAAATCTTTATTATTTCTATCATTAAAATAAAATGATGTAAGCCCTCTAGTTTTTGTTTTTTCTAATTCTTTTATATATTTTTCTGGATTAAATTCATTTGGATTTTTTATATAGTCATCTATTGCATTTCTATAAGCATTTATAACAGTAGCTACATAATATTCTGTTTTTAATCTTCCTTCTATTTTAATGCTATCTATTCCCATTTCAATAATCTCTGGTATTTCTCTTATTAAGCATAAATCTTTTGAAGAAAAAATATATGTTCCTTTTTCATCAGTTTCAACTGGCATTAAATTTCCTGGATTATTTGTTTCTTCAACATATACATTAAATGCCCATCTACAAGTTTGAGCACAATCACCTAAGTTTCCACTTCTACCTGCTAAAAATTCACTTAAAAAACATCTTCCAGAATATCCAAAACATAATGCACCATGTGCAAACATTTCTATATCCAAATCTTCTGGTTTATTTTTCATTATATCTTTTATTTGTTCTTTGTTTAGCTCTCTTCCCAAAATAATTCTTTTAGCACCATTTCTATGCCAAAATTTACAAGTATGATAACTTACAGTATT
>CANEMG010000158.1 GCA_947428535.1 uncultured Clostridium sp.
CCTGAATTATCTATGCCGTTTTGAAACTTTTTTAAATTTTTTTCATTTTTATTGGTAAATCATAGGATTTTGGTAAAAATCGGTGGTTTTATTTCTAAAATTTGGAAATATGCTTGTCAGCTGGGAATGTTTCTCTTTAAAAATTTTTGCTTCTTATAATGAAGTACGTAAAAGATAGGACAATTTGTTAGGAAAAGAGGCAATTTTAGAAATTTTGCAAGATAGAGATTAATAATATCTATTTTTAAATAATAAGTAGATTAATAATCTCTAAATCGTAATCAAAGTACAGCATGTTTACGATTACATTTGTTTACTGCCACCATTTTTCCACAACGATAACAAGATGGGTTTTTCAGCTGTTCCAGAAAATCTGTAAACCGCTTATCTTCCGGCAGTTTTTTCTTTAGCTGTACCTTTCTATATATGCAAGTTCATCCCTCTCCACAGTCCGCACATCCACCAGCTTCATCTGCGCTAATTCCGACACACCTTTTTCTTTCATGACCACAAACACCCCCAAGCCATATTTTTTCTATATTTATGAATGATTTACCTATCTAAATGTTCGATTTTCTTTCTGTATAACAGAGAAACCCAATTACTATGGCCTCTTCAGCTGCTCTGCCCAGGTCATCCCTTAAACATCCCACTTTAACCCTGGGGTACGGGTATTTGTGGCTCTCTTTTCGCTGACAGTTCATGGCGGTCTTGGCTTTAATGCCAATAACAGACCCTTCAGATTATCGCTCATACCTTTAATGTTCTTTTGTTGGCGAATGTAAATTTTAAAAAGCATCCTTTTTCTGTCTACAGGCAATCATCGAGTCTATGCCTAGGGCGCTTTCTGCTTTTGCAGCTTTGTACAGCGGAGAAGCTTGGATAGTAATGATAAGCAAAAAGTTTCTTGTTGTTTGTCAAGGTTCATACATAAAAAAATTATCATGTTTTATCTTTTTCACTTACTAAAGATTAACATTTAAAAGGTCGGACTTTCAGTAGAAAAATATTCGTACATTTATCGCAATTTTGTCGGACTACCGTTCGGATTTTTTGTGAAAATATATGCTTTATATGGCTTGTGAATATCTTTTTCATTATCAAACTATTAAATCTTTGTTCATATGTTTATTCTGATTCGCCGTTCGAAGAAAACGAAAAAATAAAAAATTAAGAAAAACCAAAAATATTAAAAATTATTGACACTGCTGTCAAATTTTGCTATAATAAATATGATTTAACACATGTGAACTTCGAAAACACAATGTGTCAACATAAACATAGTCTTCTTGTACAGGCTTATCTTTAATTTGTAAGTATAGCGGTGTAGTCTGTTCAGGACTACACTTTTTTATATAGAAAATGTTGCTACTAAAAATTTTACCGAAGTATTTATAAGAAAGGAATTCCGTATGGAAAATTTGATTGAAGGCTTCCAAAATAATACAGCAAAGTTAACTTCTTTCCTGATGAAACAGGAAAGCGCACCAACAATTACCCTTTTTGGACCAACAAAAAGCGGAAAATCTACCATTATTACCGAACTATTAGATGCCGCAAGCAATAAACTACTCGGACATAATGTAGGAGAAGATGCACAAACAACCCTAATCCGCCTGGTACTTATGCTAAACGACCGATTTTCCCCTAATGATGTTATTATTCGATGCATTCCACACAAAAATCAAAATACTCTATATTACACATTTATAACAGAAGCCAAACGAGCACTTATTGATAGTTTGTATACATCACGAGATGAATTAGAAGATTATCTTGTGGAAGAAGAACTGCTAAAAAATATTCTAAATCCAAGAAACCGAAGTTATCATTGCTTTGATTTTGTTAAGGAAAATAATTTATTAGAAAATTTCAATGAAATTATAGCTGCAATCGCATCTTATATCATCAATAAACCTGAATTATTAAGTGACGAAGCAAACCGACTTTTTAAAGAAAGAAAGAAGGCAGTAAAAGATATTAAAAAACGAGACATTTATGAAGAAATTATTGACAGTAGATTTAATACTGCACAGAAGCATCAAGATTTACAAAACTGGTTTTTTAATCTCAAAGAAGCATTGCTGCACCAATTTAGCGGAAAGTGGAGTTGTATCACCAAAAATAATGATGGAATCATTGACGGATATATTCTTTCTGATCATATTAGCAAAAATGACAGCGGAAACATTGGACAGATTATAAAATGCCTGTACGCCAAGAACAGCGCATATTCGCTGGTTTTCAGTGAATTTAATTATATCACCGCTCCATCAGATTCCTTTACCCAAAAATATGATTCATTTTTATCCGAAGCACTTGACCAAAACAAAGGAAAACGTCTAAAGATTAATATTATTGATACGATGGGATTGACGCAGATATCCTCTGAAAAAACATACATTAGTGATGAAATGGATAATATTTTTCAGCGGAAAACAGATGCATATCTCTTCCTTTGTGCTACGAATGAACTCCCAACAATATATGATGAATGTATTTCTCTATTAAAAGCCAAGAAAGATAAATATAAAAACAAAACACTTATTATTTGTAGAACCAAAGCTGATGAGATCATCAGAAATAAAATGATTAATTCCTGGAGAAAAGATACAGGAGAAAACGAAATAAAAGATGAGGCAGATTATAAAAAATATTTGACACAGGCATTTACTGAATTTAAACAAGAAATGATTATTTCAAACGAAACAACCAGAAAAGCAGAATATTTGATATCTGATAAATTACCAATAGAGTATCTGTGTACTGCGCCGGACATGTCCAGGGATATGCGAAAAGTTCTATCTAATAATGAACTTGACTCTTCAAAGATATACCGGATATTGTACGATATCATGCATAGAATCGATAAAACATACACTACGGCTTTTTCTCGATTTTGGCTCTACAGCAAGGATTTGGAACATAAACCTTTAAGCATTAAACAAAACGACATAAAAAGAAACCAAAAATTTTCCGAAGCTGCGTCTAACATATTGATTACCTGTAACGAACAACAAAAAAGGCAATACCTGCAGTATGTTGACAATAACATAATGTATCACTGGAATTCTGTATATTGCTTTTGGAATAAATTAAGCAGAGGGGATGGACATGAAACAAGAGCTGCCGTTTATGGATCGTTTAAACTTTACATTAAAAACATGATTATCAGTTGGCTGAAAAAAGCAATCTCCATGAACGAGATTTTAGACTCTTTTCATATATCCTTTGATTATATAACTGCTAAACCAGCTATAATAAATGATGTCATAAATGGTTTTCCAACACTATTTCAGCGCCTTATATTCATAAACTGGTACAATATTATAGATAATGTTGCAAAAAAATTATCTTATGATTGTCTGCTTCCACAAATTGATGAAATTTTTATTCAAAATTCTTATGATAGTGCATTCCGAATAAGTTTACAATTTTTTTACCAGGTGTTTTCTAAAAACAATTACTGGGAAAAAAATCTATTAAATTTATTTGAAATTGAGTTTGATAACATCTTACAAAAAATGTATATTTTTGACGAAATATAATTTAGAATCAAACATTGCGAACTTCGAAAACGCAATCTAATAATTTTAGTCTTTTCGTGCAGACTTTCAAAGAACATAAAATTTTTGAGGGTACAGTCTGCGATTGTACCCTTTTAGTCTGCATTGATATTGTAAAAAATATAATTAGGGAGATAACC
>CANEMG010000159.1 GCA_947428535.1 uncultured Clostridium sp.
TAATGTTTTTCCATATGTTGCTGTTATTCCTATTGGTACTGTATACTCTGGTACTTGCTCTCCATCAGTATGTGATGCTTGTCCATCAAATACTTCTCCTGTACTTTGTGTATATTCTATTTGTAATCCAAAACTTATACTGCTTTCATCTTCTAATATTTCTCCGCTATCATATGGCCACTCTACTGTAAAATGTATATTACATCTATCTCCTACTTCTATTTTGGGATGTCCTACTTTTATTCCTTCTAGTCCTGTTACTTTTATTTTGTCACTTCCTGTTATATTATTTGGAGTTACTGCTTGTACTTCTGCTGGCATTGTTCCTACATTTACTATATCTACCGAAAATTCTACTCCTGCTCCTGGATACGCTAAATCTGCTACATTTACTGTTAATGTGTTTTTATCAGCTGATATTTCTGCTGTTGTTTTTTCTTTATCTGCTCCTATATTTTTTACTATTTCTGCATTTTGGAATTCTAAGTCAAATGTTCCTTTTGCATTTGCTGTTCCTTGTATTGTTAATGTTTCTGAGAATACAGCATATCCTACTGCTATTATTAATAACAAAATTATTAGCAGTACTATTAATACTTTCTTATTGTTTATTTTTACTTTCATAGTATTCCTCCACTTAATATAAGTACTATTTTAAACTAAAAACACACAATTTTAAATATTACTTAAATTTATTTTCAATAATACTTAGTTTGTTTCTTCTATCATAAACAAACTCAACATACCTAATTTTGAGTTTTTATTTTCTTCTTTTAAATTGTATAGTGTGTACTTTTACAAGCATTTTAGCTCTATTCATATATTTATCTCTTTTATTTCTATTATCCTATTATTTATTTTATTACAAACCACTACTTAATTCAAGATTATTTATGTTACATTTCTTATACAAATATAATTTAAGAGTATAATAAAAACTCAATCAATCTTTATTATACTCTTATTTTATCTCAATTATATTTATTTTATCTCTACTGTTTCTCCTACTATTCCTATAACTGTTCCTGGAATTTTCACTACTGGGCGTACTCCTCCATGAGCACTCACATAACCATTAGTAGAAACTAATCCTAGACACACATCCCACATATAATCAGTAGTATTTGGATACGAACCTGCAACATTCAACCAATAAAGACTTACTTCGTTATATAGACTAGTATGTGGTACATACAATTTATCTGTTCTATCTAACCAAAAGTCTCCCTCTATTTTGGGATCTGTATTTAGATTAGTATTATGTTTTTCATTATGACTTTTTATTAATATATCAAATTCTGGTGCTCTTGGATATGCTAAATCTGCTACATTTACTGTTAATGTATTTTTATCAACTGATATTTCTGCTGTTGTTTTTTCTACATCTGCCCCTATATTTTTTACTATTTCTGCATTTTGAAATTCCAAATCAAATGTACCTTTTGCGTTTGCCGTTCCTGATATTGTTAAAGTCTCTGAAAATACCGCATATCCTACTGCTATTATTAATAACAAAATTATTAGCAGTACCATTAATACTTTCTTGTTGTTTATTCTCACTCTCATTTGTATTTCTCCTAATACATTCTTTGTTTTACAACTTCATACATAATAATACCAGCCGATACTGAAGCGTTTAATGAAGTAATTTGACCTTTCATAGGAATTTTTATTAATATATCTGAATTTTCTTTTACTAATTTACTTATTCCAAAACCTTCACTTCCTATTACTAAAGCAATAGGTCCTTTCAAATCTTGATTATAATATAAAGTTTTAGAATCTCCATCAGCTGAAACTATCCAAAGTCCACAATCTTTAAGTTTTCTTATAATCTCATTTAAATTATTTACTCTAGCAATTTTCATATAAGAAACTGCACCAGTTGAAACTTTTGCAACAGTGCTATTTACTGAAACACTTCTTCTTTTAGGAATTATTATTCCATGAACACCTGCTGTTTCAGCAGTTCTTATGATAGAACCTAAATTATGTGGATCTTCAATACCATCTAATATTAAAACAAAAGGATCTTCATTTTTTTCTTTAGCATATTCTAAAATTTCTTCTATTTCACAATAATTAAATGGTGGAACTATAGCAACAACTCCTTGATGATTTTCTGCCATCATATCTAATTTAGATTTTTCTACTTCCACTAAAACTACTCTATTTTCTCTGGCTCTTGCAATAATTTCTTTTATTGAACCGTGTTTTTCACCCATTTCAATAAAAATTTTATTTATATCTTTATCAGATTTTAATAGTTCTAATACTGCATTTCTACCAAAAACAATATCTTCATAAGAATTATTTTCTTCATTTTCCAGTCTTCTATCCTTTTGATTTCTTCTGTCAGAAACTCTTCTTTCATCTTTAAATCGTCTATCTCCTATTCTTCTTTCAAATTCTCCTTTTTTTGGTGGTATATCTTTTTGTCTTCTATCATTTCCATTTCTTCTATTGTCTCCTCTTCTTTCTCCTTGCCTTCTTTGTAACTTTCTTCTATTATTATTTTCCATTTAAATTCATTCCTATATTTAATATTTAGGCTTTAAAGGTTAACCTATAACCTCTTCTTCTACTACTATTGCTCATCATCTAATTTTAAAACTGCTAAAAAGGCTTCTTGAGGAACTTCTACATTTCCTATTTGTCTCATTTTCTTTTTACCTTTTTTCTGTTTTTCTAATAGTTTCTTTTTTCTTGTAATATCTCCACCATAACATTTGGCTAAAACATCTTTTCTCATTGCAGATAAAGTTTCTCTTGCTATTATTTTTCCACCTACAACTGCTTGTATTGGAATTTCAAATAATTGTCTTGGTATAACTTTTTTTAGTTTTTCTGCCATCTTTCTTCCACGCTCATCTGCTGAATCTTTGTGTACTATAAATGATAAAGCATCTACTGCTTCATTATTTATATGTAAATCTAACTTAACAAGTTCAGCTCTTCTATATTCTTTAAATTCATAATCAACTGAAGCATAACCTTTTGTTTTAGATTTTATTGTATCAAAAAAGTCATATATAATTTCATTTAGTGGAAGTTCATATTCTAAAGTTACTCTGTTTTCATCTAGATATCTCATATCTAAATAAACACCTCTACGCTCTTGACATACCTTCATAACATTTCCAACAAATTCTTTTGGAATCATTATTTCTGCTTTCATTATAGGTTCTTCCATAAAACTTATTTCCGTTTGTGTAGGCAAATCAGTAGGATTATAAAGTTCTACAACCTCTCCTGATGTTCTATGAACTTGATAGATAACAGATGGTGCTGTTGTAATTAATCCTATATCAAATTCTCTTTCTAATCTTTCTATTACAATTTCTAAATGTAATAATCCTAAAAATCCACATCTAAATCCAAAACCAAGTGCAGCTGAAGTTTCTGGTTCATAATTTAATGCAGCATCATTTAATTTTAATTTTTCTAAAGCTTCTTTTAAAGGTTCATATTCACTTCCATCTATTGGATACATTCCACAATACACCATAGAATTAGCTTTTTTATATCCTGGAAGTGGTTCTTTAGCTGGTGCTCTTTTTAAAGTAATTGTATCACCAACATTTAAATCAGATACTGTTTTTACACTTGCTGCTATATAACCAACTTCTCCAGCTTGCACTATATCTGTAGGAACAGAGCTACCTGCTCAAAAATATACAACATCTGCAACTGTAAATACTTTCC
>CANEMG010000160.1 GCA_947428535.1 uncultured Clostridium sp.
AATTTCATTTTCTATTAAATGTTTTCTTAAACTATCTCTTTTATTTCTTTCTAACATTATAGGAACAAATAGTAATATATCTTTTTCATTAAAATCATTTATTAAAAATTTTATATCTATATTTTTTTCTAATTTGTCATAAATTACTTTTGAATTTTCTTTTCTAATTTTTATAACTTCTTCAAGGTTTATTCCCATAAGTATTTTTAAAGATTCATCATCCATACTATAATTTTGATAATCTGTTTCTAGCATTTTATTGCTTTTAGAATACTTTTCTAAAAACACATCCTTTTCCACTACATCTATTTTTTCAATATAATTTTTCTTGTCTTGCATTGCTTCTTGTTTTATTCTAATCATATTTTCATTAGAAACATTTTTAAGCTCTAATAAAAAATTAGAATTCATATTTACCGCAATCCCACCACTAGCGATTGGGAACCATTTTCTCAAACTTCCTATTAAATAATCTGAATATTCACAGTATTTCTTTTCAGATAAAATACTATGTGTTATATCTTCAATTACAATCTTACCTTTTTCTTTAAAATTCTTTATATATGATTCCATATTAGTAGATGAATATCCGAAATAATTCATTGCAAAAAATATATCACATTCTTCATCCAAATTTATATTATACTTTAATCCATCATTATAATATACATCATAATATTCTATTTGCATTCCTAAATCTTCAAAAGCTTGTGCCATTGAATTACAACTATATGATGGAAAATATACCTTTTGTACTGTATTCTCTAATAATATATTTTTTAAAACATAGTATATTGCAGTCCTTCCAGAAAGCAAAAATTTATTGTCTTTTCCTATGTTCCAAAACTTTGAATTATCACAATCTAATGTTCCATCATATTTCCAATATTCACTACCAATTTCCATAATTCACTATCATTCCTTATTTATAAATCTAATTTTTAAAAATTAGATATTTAGTATTGCTAATTATTTTGAAATTCTAAGATCTCCAATCAATAAGCGACTCAATAATATTGTTAGAAAAACAATTTTCCTTGATTTCTTTTCTTAAGGAGTTTTTTAAATTATCATCATTCGATAAGAAAATGCTTTCCTTTTTCAAAACATCTTTAATACTATTTCTATCTATTTCAATAATATTTTTAAATATATTTTTGGATATTTTTTTATCTTCTAAAAACTTTATAGCTTCTTCTTTTGATTGCACAATAAGATTAACTTCAATTTTCTTATTTAAGCATTGATATAAATAAAGCATTAAAAATACATTTGTTTTTTCTCCATTTTTAAAACAAGTTTCAAAATCTACATAAACAGAATTATATTCTATTCCTAAACTATATTTTCCTAAAAATTGTTTATCTGCTTCTATACTAATATCATTAAAGGTTAATTCTACATCTTGACCATCAAAATCTTTTAGTGCCATAAGTGGTAAATTTACATCTAAACATCTACTTAAACTAAATGCACCTGGAAGTCTTGTTGATATTTCTAATAATTTAAATTTTCCATTTACATCTTTTTTGATTTGGAAAAACCAAAAGCCTCTAAATTCTATTTCTTTATTTAAACTTTCTGCTATATATTTAATTTCTTCTGTTAATTCTATTCTTCTACTATGAACATCTATCCCTGCAAGCATTCTGTCTGCTGCTCTTGGATTACAGAATAATAATTTATGGTTTTTATTTGTAAAACAATCTACTGTTACCTCTTCTCCTGGCAAATATTCACAAATAATCATTTCAGGTTTACTTGCGTACAAATTCAACTGTTCTTCATTTTCTACCTTATAAGCATTTCTTGCACCTTGATCTGTATCTTTTTTTACAAAAACAGGAAATTCTTTTACTTCTTCTTTTTTTAACACTTTAAGTACAAAATCATAATCTTTCATTTTTTCATAAGTTTTTGTTTTATATCTACATAATAATGCTGTATCATAATTTGAACATACAGTTATTGCATTTATCTTGTCTTTATTTTCTTGCAAAAATAGAGCTAAATCTTCATGTGTTGCAATTATAAATTTAAAATTATATTCTTCTATTTTTTTATTTAAAACTTCTATAAAGTTTGGTTCATTCATATTGGGAATATCTTCAATATAGTTTTTATATACATATACTCCATGATTTTTATTTGTAGAAGCTCCCCAAATTTCAAATTCATCATTATTTCTTAATGCCATATTTATATCTGTTGAAGCTAATGTTCCACAATTTAAAACTAAAACTCTTTTTCGCATTTTATTACCTCTCTGTTTTATATTATATAAATTCTTATTTGTCTTTTTTTTCTAATTGTTGTTTTCTATATTCGTTAAAGCTTACTATTTTTCCCGTTCCAGCTGTTATAACATCATCTTTTTTGATTACTTTATAAAATGTTTTAAATAAAATTTTTACATCATTTATAAAAGTAATATTATTTACGTACTCTATATCATATTCAAATCTTTTATCCCAATTTAAAGCATTTCTACCATTTACTTGAGCAAGTCCTGTAAGCCCTGGCCTTACATCGTGTCTGTGTTTTTCTGTTTCATTGTAATATGGTAAATAACTTACTGTAAGTGGTCTTGGTCCTATTAAACTCATATCTCCCTTTAAAATATTTATAAGTTCTGGAAGTTCATCTAAGCTACTTGCTCTTAATATTTTACCAAATTTAGTTAATCTATCTTTGTCTGGAAGTAGTTCTCCATTTGCATCTTTTTTATCTGACATACTTCTAAATTTATATAATTTAAATATTTTTTCATTTTTTCCTGGGCGCTCTTGTTTAAAAATTACTGGACTTCCAAGTTTTAATCTTACTATAATTGCTACTAATAATATTACTGGTGATAATACTATTAAGGCTACTAGACTTATAATAATATCTAATAGTCTTTTTACATATTTTTGGTACATTTTAAATCAATTCCTTTCCTGATTAAAAACTAAGAAATAGCAAAACCTTTATCTAAATATCTTTTATATACCAGATTTAGGGCGTTTTTATAAAACGCCCCAATCAGTTAATTAATCAATTACAAATTCATTTGAAAATACTTCTAAATAACCATTATCATATAACGGTTTTACTATTCTATATGTTCCGCTTGAAAGTTCTCCATATCCTTCTTTCCAATTTATTTCTTGTTTTGTTTTATTTTTCTCATCAAGCTCATATCCTATACTTGTAAATTCTATATCTTTTAGTGGCATTACATCTTCCCATTTATCACCTTGTTTTACTTCTAGTCTATAAGGTTCTCCCCATCCATATTTTGTTTCATTTGCATCTGTTATTTCAATTGTTACTCCTGTATTAGATATAGTAGTTTCATCTACTTTTAATGATACTTTTTCAACTGTTCTGTCATATTTACTTTGTGGTATTTCTCTTCCTGCATTTGCATTTTCTTCTATATTATTTACTTTATTTTCTTTCATATTAGTATTTTTATACACAAATACCCCTCCAATAATTAAAATTAGTACTACAGCAATAATCAAAATATCTCTTACTTTCATTTGTTTTCTCCTTTTCTTTTTCTTTATATATAATTTAAAATTAAAAACTTTTTAAATACTTTCCAACAAATACCATCACAAAAACACAAAATTTCTCATTAACAGAGAATTTCAGATTAAAAAAAATATTCAAACACCTTCATTGAAAAATTCTAATTAATAATTACTAAAACAAATT
>CANEMG010000161.1 GCA_947428535.1 uncultured Clostridium sp.
CAATGGCATATATAATAGAAAGAACTCGGGAAACCAACACTAGTTTTGGCACATAATAAAACTTTAGCTGGACAACTTTATTCAGAATTTAAGGAGTTTTTCCCAGAAAATAGAGTAGAATATTTTGTCTCATATTATGATTATTACCAACCAGAAGCATATATAGCCTCTTCAGACACATATATAGAAAAAGATGCATCAATAAATGATGAAATAGATAAATTGCGCCATTCAGCAACAGCATCATTGTTTGAAACACGAGATGTTATAATTGTAGCATCTGTGTCTTGTATATATGGATTAGGAGATCCTATAGATTATGAAAATATGATAGTATCACTAAGGCCAGGTATGGAAATCGATAGAAATAAAGTAATGAAAAAACTTATAAATATGCAATATACAAGAAATGAAATGGATTTTAAAAGAGGAACTTTTAGAGCCAAAGGAGATATTCTAGAAATATTTCCATCTAACCAAGAAGAAACAGCATTAAGAGTAGAATTCTGGGGAGAAGAAATAGAGAAAATATCTGAAATAAATCCTCTTACAGGAAAAGCTACAGCTACTCGACAGCATATAATGGTATATCCAAATTCACACTATGTAACTAGTAAAGACAAGCTTGAAAGAGCACTAGAAAACATAGAAAAAGAAATGGAAGAAAGAATAGAGTACTTTAAAGAAAATAAAAAATTGATAGAAGCTCAACGTATTGAAGAAAGAACAAATTTTGATATAGAAATGTTAAAAGAAACAGGATTTTGTCAGGGAATAGAAAATTACTCAAGACATATAAGTGGCAGAGATACAGGAAGTCCGCCATATACTCTGTTTAATTATTTTCCAGATGACTTTTTATTACTAATAGATGAATCACATGCAACAATACCTCAAGTAAAAGCAATGTACAATGGGGATAGGGCAAGAAAAGAATCATTAGTAAATTATGGATTTAGACTTCCTTCAGCATTTGATAACAGACCATTAAAATTTGAAGAATTTGAAGAAAGAATAAATCAATGTATATTTGTAAGTGCAACACCAGCAGATTACGAAAAAACACATAGTAAAGAAAATGTTGTAGAACAAATTATAAGGCCAACAGGCTTACTAGATCCTAAAATAGAAGTAAAGCCTACTGAAAATCAAATAGATGACCTTATGGATCAAATTAATATGCAAGTGGAAAAAGGTGATAGGGTACTAGTAACAACACTTACAAAAAAAATGGCAGAAGATTTAACTGCATATTTAAGAAATGCAGGTGTTAGAGTTCGTTATATGCACTCAGATATAAAAGCCTTAGAAAGAATGGAAATAATACGTGATTTACGTATAGGAGAGTTTGATGTACTAGTTGGAATAAATCTTTTAAGAGAAGGACTAGATATACCAGAAGTTTCACTAGTTACTATTCTAGATGCAGATAAAGAAGGATTTTTACGTTCAGAACGTTCTTTAATACAAACAATTGGTCGTGCTGCCAGAAATACAGAAGGAAGAGTAATAATGTATGCAGATGAACTTACAGAGTCTATGGAAAAAGCTATTACTGAAACAAATAGAAGAAGAGCTATACAAGAAAAGTATAATGAAGATCACGGAATAACTCCTCAAACAATAAGAAAATCTGTACGTGATGTTATCAAAGCAACAATAGTAGAAGATATTAAAAGCAAATTTGACATTAATAAAGATGAAAGTGTTGAAGATATAATATCAAAATTAACAGATGAAATGTTAGTATATGCAAGAAATATGGAATTTGAAAAAGCAGCAGAGTTACGTGATAAAATAAAAGAATTAGAAAAATTTCAACAGAATAATTGATATGAATGTAGATAGTATTTATAAATACTATCTACATTTTATATGTGAAAAAACAATAACTTTACATAAAACTTGATTTATTTTCCAAAATATGATAAAATATACTGGCTTTTAATTAATGTAAACGGTTTATAACAATATTTTTAACGGAGAATCATATGTTAGATAGAATAAAATCATTAAAAGAAGTAAGTGAAGAAATAGGAGAAGAAATTGGCAAGAAAAAAGAGTTCGATACTAAAAATGGATATTATGTAAATAACACAAGAACACATAGAGAATTCGAATTAATAGATTCTAAACTTGTTACAGAGCTTAGCTTCAAAGGTAAAAAAGAACCAATATCTTATGGATATTTCAAATCTAAAAAAGGATATAATTCAAGATATAAAAATAGCAAAGAATATGCAAATCATTTTGGAGAATATATAGCTTATATTATACTAAAACAATTGGGAAAGAAAGCATGTAAGGTAGATATTGGAACAAGAGATATACATCATCCTTTTAGTAATAAAACAATAACAATAGAAGGCATACTAAGTCATCATCAGTTAAGCAGAGAAGAAATTTTTAGACCTTTTAGTGTAAGTTTGAATAGATATAGAGGAGCACAATATAGAGAAGCAACACCAAGAGGAAAAACAAATGCAGATGCTAACAATACAAATATAGAATTAATCGTATCATCACTAGAATATGAATTAGAGTCAAACGGTCAAGAATCATACATACCAGAAATGAGAAAAGAAGTTTTTGATATGTGTATATTTGATTTAAAATTTGCAAATAGAGATAGGCATGATGATAACTTTGGTTCAAGGATTGATCAAGTTAATGGTAAAATACAATTCTATCATTTATTTGATAATGAACAAATTTTAGGATTCCAAGAAGAAAAGAAAGATATTCAAAGATATTTAAACTCCGAAAAAGATTACGAAAAATTTAAAAATAAGGAACTAACTTCTTGTATAGGAATACCAGGAGCTTCAAATAAAGTAACTTATCAGAAATTATTAAAGTATTTATTAGAACATTATTATGATGAAACTATGAATTCATTAAAGGATTTTGGAAGATATAAACTTTCTAATTTAGAGGAAGTATTAGATATTTTCCCTAACTTATCAGAAGAACATAAAAAATTAGCTGAAAAGATATTTACTGAAAGAGAAATTGAAATAAATCAAACAGTAAAAGAATTCGAAAATGAACGATTAAAATCTAATGATGGAGATGTGAGGTAGAAAATGGATTATCTGTATTTAAAATGGAGAGATTATACAACTAATAAAAAATACTTAATAGGAGCTCTATTTAGAGATAAAGAAAAAGGTAAATATTATTTTAAATTAAGTAAAAAGCATATTGAAAAAGCAATAAGTGAAGGAATATATAACAAAGCAATACTACCATTTTCAGATTATAATCAAATATATGAAAGTGATGAAATATTTGCAATATTTAAAATAAGACTTCCAAAAATAGAACAATATACTGAAGAAGAGTTTAAAGAATTATTAGAAGATTTAGAAATGAAAGAATATGATGAATTTGAATATTTAGCCAAAACAAAAGGAGAATTAATAACTGATAAATTCGTAGTAGAAAAGGAGAAATAAAAACAATGTTTAAATTGAGAAATATTGATGATTTTATCCCTCATAGATTTGAAACAATTGGAATGTTAAAAGGAAAGAGATGGTATATAGATTCAAAAAATTATGCACGAGCTCTTTTTAAGCCTAAAAGAAATGAGTTTGGAGATAGAAAGGTGTTTTGTGCAAATCACTATGGTGAGTTTGTAGGGTATTTACTTGCAAAATATTCAGATATTCTAGCTTGTAAATCTGAACTTG
>CANEMG010000162.1 GCA_947428535.1 uncultured Clostridium sp.
AGTTTAGGTGCACCACTAATCAAATGATGCACCTACTTTTAATTAATTCCTATTTTATAAAATCTTTACGTTTTTTATGTATTATACATATAACTATATTAAATACTATTACTCCCACTACTGTTATAATTGCTACTACTGGCAATATATCTCCTGTATTTGGCGTTTTTCCATTATTTATGTCTTGGCTTTGCTTATTATTATTTTGAACTTTTGAATTATTTGTTGCATTATTATTTTGACTTTTATTATTATTTGTACTACTACTTCCATTATTATAATTCTTATTGTTATTATTATAGGTATTATTATTTGAATTATAATTTTGATTTCCATTATTTGAGTCTTTGTCATTTACTGGTGGTGTTCCTGTTCCATTACCATTAAAATCGCCATTGTCTATATTAATATTATTATTAATTTTTTTATAATAATATTTTACAACAATTTCTTCTCTTGTCATTGTTCCTTCACTATTTTCAGGATAATATTCCTTCACTAGTTCATATCCTTCAAAGCTTTTTGGAGCTGTTTTATATTTATCTCCCTCATAACCTTTATGTTCTATTGGAGCTATTATTCCATTTCCAGTTTCTGCATCTATATGTTCTTCTCTTACTCCTTTTGAAACATATACATAATAATATCTTACGTATGTTGTTTCATCTACTTTTCCATCTTCACCTACTGTTACTGTCATTTCCCCTTCTGCATTTTCTGGTTTTTCAACTAATCTATATCTATCAAAAGCTTTGACTCTTGTTTCGTATTTATCTCCTTCGTGTCCCTCTATTATTTCTGTACTATCCTCTTCTTTATACGTTTTTTCTTCTGTTTCACTGTCTTCTATTTCTACTAATTCTATTAATTTTTCTTTTGTATATTTATCTAAATACTCTACAATTACTTTAGCTTTTCTTACATAATAATAGTTTACTATTATCTCTTCTTTTGTCATATTTCCTTCGCCATTTTCAGGATATCTTTCTCTTACTAAGTCATATCCTTCGAATTCTTTTGGCAATGTTTTATAGCTGTCACCTTCATGTCCTTCATGTCTTGTCTCATCTTCAAGTAATTGATTTGTATTTATATCTAAGTGTCTTTCTAATACTCCACCTGATGTATGTGCATAATAATATCTAACTAGTATTTCTGTATTTAAAGTTCCATCTTCATTTACTGTTACAGTCATTGTACCTTTTGCATTTTCTGGGTACATTGATTTTTCTATTACATAATCTTTAAAATGTTTCTCTACAGTTTCATATGAATCTCCTTCATGTCCATCTATTGTCTCTGTACTATCTTTTTCTTCATATTCTATCTTTCCATTTTCATCTGTTTTTTCAATTATCTCTGGTATTTTAAAACCTGTTATTTTATCAATGTACTCTATCTTTACAGTAATTTTTCTTACGTAATAATATTTTACCTCTATAAGATCCCTATCCATCATTCCTTCATGATTTTCTGGATATTTATCCTCTACTAAATCGTATCCTTCAAATTCTTTTGGAGCTGTTTTATATTCATCTCCTTCATTTCCTTCATACACTTTACTATCTAAAATTTTATTTGTATTTATATCTATATGTTTTTCTATTACTCCAGCAGATATTTTTATATAATAGTAATTTAGAATTATTTCTTCTTTTAACATTATAACTGTTTCTTGCTGTGGTCTTTCTTCCAATATATATCCTTCAAAATCTTTTCCTATAGATGTATATGTATCTCCAACTAGTCCTTCTTTTGTAACAATTTCCAATTTTTCTCCAGTTTTTCTGTCTATATAGTTTACTGTTACTTTTGTATTTTGTAAATAATAACAAATTACTTCATTACCATCTCTTGACATTGTTCCAGTTAGATTACTTGTACTTTCTACAAATGTATAGTTTTCAATTTCTTTTGGTTGTACATTATATTGTTTTCCTTCATATCCTTCTATTATTTCTTCATCTGCTAATACTTTATTAGTTTCATCTTTTTCTAAATATTTTACTATTACATTTGTATTTTTTGCATAATAATATACTTTTTCTTGTGATGTTTCTTGGAATTCTACTTCTAAATTATCTGGTTCTTCTACTAAAGTATATCCTCCTATTTGTTTTCTATCTGCACTTATATCGTATTTTGAACCAACTTTTCCTGTTTTTGTAATTTGTTCTGATATTTCTTCTCCTGTATGTCTATCCTTATATTTTATTTCAATCTGTGATTCTTTATACTTATAATAAACATTTATTATATTTTTTTCGACATCTTCTGTTAACACTAATGGGAAATTTTGAATTTTTTCTAGTTCATATCCATCTATAACTTTATCTTTATAGCTATCTATCACATCTTTAAATGTTGCTATATAACTTTCTGTTTTTGTTCCATCTTTCACTTTATTGTAATAATACTCAACTATATAATGAAAATTATCTTTTATATAATATATCTTTATAATATTTATTGCTGGATATTCTGTTACTTTCAATGGTAGTCCTTCTACTTTTTCAAGTTTGTATCCTGGTATATTCTTATCTTCATATTCGCTAATGATATCTTTAAATGTCGCTATTGTTCTTACTGTTTTACTCTCTTCAATTTCATTATCGTAATAGTACTCTACCCTATATTCAAACTTACCTTTTTTATAATAAACATTTATTATATTTTCTCCAGTTGTTATTTGCAATTCATCTTTGTCAACTCTTTCAAAATCATATCCAGAAATATCTATTATTTCATTACTTGATATTATTATATCTTCAAAAGTTTGGTTTTCTACTACTTTTTGTTCATGTAATACTATATCTTGATCATTTTCTTTTTCTAAATAATTTACTGTATAACTTAAATCTGTTCTTTTAGTATAATATAAATTTATTATATTTTCTCCAGTTGTTATTTGCATTGTTTCATTATCTGGACTATCAAACCAAAATCCATCTATATCTATTACTTCATCTGTGGAATTTATTATATCTTCAAATCTTTGGTTTTCCACTAACTTTGGTTCATGTAACACTCTATTATTTGAATTATCTTCATCATCATCTTTTTCTAAATAGTTTACTGTATAAGTTAAATCTATTCTTTTTGTATAATATATATTTATTATATTATTTTCTTCTATTTCAGTTATATATATATCATTACTACTATCATAATTATATCCGTCTATATCTATTATCTCATTACTAGATAAAATTTGTGTTCCATATACTTTACTTCCATCTACTTTAGGATCATGCAATACTTTATTAGTTTCTTTTTCTAAATATTTTACTGTATAGTTATAGTTATTTATTTTCCATTTTGCATATAATGTTGTATTTTCTGTTGGAGTATATATTCCACTATCATCTACTCTTGATCCTGCACAATCTGATGTTGCATACCATCCTTCAAAAGTATATCCTGTTCTTATTGGAATATATGTCACACTATTACTTGCCCATTGAGCATATAAATTATATGTTCCACTTGTTAACAAATTAATTATTGATGTTTTATCTGAATAAGCTTTTCCTGTACCCCCTGAGGCTGTATTCCAATTTATAAAACCATATGTTGCAGTTTTGCTTTCATTTGTACTTCCAGTATAATTGTGATTATATGTTACTATATATTTTCTTTCAAATCCATTTGGAGTTAATGCTTTTGCCTGATCGTATGTATGAAC
>CANEMG010000163.1 GCA_947428535.1 uncultured Clostridium sp.
AAAAATTGCAGAGCTTGCAAATGGAAGTGTGATGGTTCGCTATGGAGAAACTGTTGTTATGGTAAATGTAACATCAGCAAAAGAGCCAAAAGAGGGAATAGACTTTTTCCCATTATCAGTAGATTATGAAGAAAGATTATATGCAGTCGGAAAAATACCAGGAAGTTTTACAAAAAGAGAAGGAAAGCCAACAGATAAAGCAATATTAACAGCAAGAGCAATAGATAGACCAATAAGACCATTATTTCCAAAAGATTTTAGAAATGATGTAGTAGTAAGTTGCTTAGTATTGTCAGTAGAACAAGATTGTTCACCAGAAGTTTGTAGCATGATTGGAACATCAGCAGCATTATCAATATCAGATATACCTTTTGGAGGACCAACAGCATCAGTTGCAGTAGGATATGTAGAAGATAAAATAGTTATAAATCCTACAGAAGAGCAAAGAAAAAATAGTAGATTAACATTAACAGTAGCAGGAACAGTGGACAAAATAGCAATGATAGAAGCTGGAGCAGATGAAATACCAGATAATACAATGTTAGAAGCTATAAAAGAAGCACATAAAGAAATAAAAAGAGTATGTGAATTTATACAAGGAATAAAAGATGAGATAGGAAAACCAAAATTCGAATATACATCTTTTGCAGTAAATGAAGAAATATATGATGTAATAGCGAATGAATTTTCTGAAAGAATGAAAAAAGATATTCAAACACCAGACAAACCAGAAAGAGATGAAAAAATAGACAAGCTTACAGAAGATGTTAAAAATTGGTATGCTGAAAAATTTGGAGAAGAGAAATTAGAAGAAGATAGTAAAGCAATATCAGATGCTTTATATAAATTAGAAAAGAAAACAGTTAGAAAATTAATATTAGAAGAAGGCAAAAGAGTTGATGGTAGAGGAATATATGATATAAGACCATTGTCTTGTGAAGTAGGATTAATTCCTAGAGTACACGGAAGTGCATTATTTAATAGAGGAAGAACTCAAGTAATGTCAATAGTTACATTAGGAATGAAAAGCGAAGAACAAATATTAGATGGATTAGATACAGAAGAATCTAAAAGATATATGCATCAATACAATTTTCCAGGATATAGTGTTGGAGAGGCTAAATCTTCACGTGGACCTGGTAGAAGAGAAGTAGGACACGGAGCATTAGCAGAAAAAGCATTAGTACCAGTATTACCAAGTGTAGAAGAATTCCCATATGCAATAAGAGTAGTATCTGAAATATTAAGTTCAAATGGTTCTACATCACAAGGAAGTATATGTGCTTCAACATTAGCATTAATGGATGCAGGAGTACCAATAAAAAAACCAGTTGCTGGTATATCAACAGGATTAATAACAGATGAAAATGATCCAAGTAAATATGTTGTTATAACAGATATTCAAGGAATTGAAGATTTCTTTGGAGATATGGATTTCAAAGTTGGTGGAACAAAAGATGGAATAACAGCAATACAAGTAGATATAAAAGTTGATGGATTAAGTTATGAAATAATAGCCGAAGCTTTTGAAAGAACAGCAAAAGCAAGAGCATATATTTTAGCTGATATTATGGCTCCACAAATTGCTGAGCCAAGAGCAGAAATATCTAAATATGCTCCAAAAATTATCAATATGCAAATAAACCCAGAAAAAATCAAAGATGTTATAGGTTCTGGTGGAAAAGTTATAAATAAAATAATAGAAGAAACTGGAGTAAAAATAGACATTGAAGAAGATGGATCAGTATTTATTTATTCAGACAATTTAGATGGAGCTAAAAAAGCTAAAGAAATTATCGAAGAAATAACTAGAGAAATAGAAGTAGAAGGAATATATACAGGAAAAGTTATTAGAATAGCAACATTTGGAGCTTTTGTTGATTTAGGTGGAGGAAAAGAAGGATTACTTCACATTTCAAAAATTTCAAAAGAAAGAGTAAATAAAGTAGAAGATGTTTTAAAAGTTGGAGATGAAGTAACAGTTAAAGTTTATGAAATTGATAATCAAGGAAGAATCAATTTAACAAGAAAAGATTTATATACAGATTCTACAGAAGAGTAATTAATAGAAAAGAAGCACAGCCGTTTGTGAAAAAACTGTGCTTCTTTTTATAAGGAATTAATCCTCCTTGTAATCAGCTATAGCATTCATAAGAGAAATGATTCCGGTTATAATGCTAGCCAACGATTGAAAAAGATTAGCTAAAAGCCGTAATTTCCTTTCCATTGTTTTGTGCCTCCATAAATTGATAATTCAATTTTACCATAATTTACATAATATTGCAAATGATGTCAAAAAATGAAATTAAAAAAATAAATTTTATAGTGAATATTATTTTTTTTTCATTATATAATATAAATAAGTATAGAAAAAATGTAAAAAATGTTGAAAACAGTAGCCTGTACAAAAATATTATGAAATTCTTAAAATTAGGCAAAAAACTTGAAAAATTTTCCATAAAATGCTATAATAAAAAATGTGTATGGAAGTAATATATTCTATACAAAACAACATATGAAAAGAGGTTTAAAAATGAAGTATTTATATCTTCTACAACAAGCTTTGATATGGTTAATAACAATATATTGGGCATATCAAATTGTAGTTAGTTTTTGTTCTTTAATAAAATTAAAAGATAAAAAACTAATAATCGAAAAAGATCATAAATTTATGGCAATAATTCCAGCACATAATGAAGAAAATGTAATTAAAAATTTAGTAGAAAGTTTAAAAGCTCAAAATTACCCAGAAGAGTTATACGATATATATGTTATTGCAGATAACTGCACAGATGCAACAGCAGAAATAGCAAAAGAAGCTGGAGCAAAAGTTTTAAAAAGATTTGATGAGGCACATAAAACAAAAGGATTTGCATTAAATTGGTTTTTAAAACAAAAAATAGAAGAAAATGCGGACTATGATGCATTCTGCGTGTTTGATGCAGACAATATAGTAGATAAAAATTTCTTAAAAAATATGAATAAAAAGCTTTGCCAAGGAGAAGAGATAGTTCAAGGATATAGAGATATAAAAAATCCAACAGACTCATGGATTACAGGAGGATATGCAATATTCTATTGGATGATGAATAGATTTTATCATTTAGCAAGATATAACTTAGGATTGTCACCATTAATAAATGGAACAGGTTTTATGGTAAAATTTGATGTAGTAAAACCAAACGGATGGCAAACAGTTACATTAACAGAAGATATAGAATTTTCTTTAATAAATATTGCAAAAGGAAGAAAATTAGGTTGGGCAACAGATGCAATAGTATATGATGAGCAACCAGTTCATTTTGATCAAAGCTGGTCACAACGTTCTAGATGGACAGTAGGTCATTTGCAATGTATGAAAAACTATACAAAAGATTTAGCAAAAGGTGTAGTAGAACATAAAACACTTATGAATTTTGATGGATTATTATATATGTTTGGTATTCCTATGATGTTATTAACTTTCTTATTATTAGGAGTTAATGGGTTATTATATTTAGGTGCTGAAATGACAGCAGCAGATTTAATTGGAAACTATGCTAGATATCTAATAGCAACATTTATACTTCCAGTTATTACAGGAGTAGCAATAATGGCTTTAGATAAAAGAAAAGTAAAACCAATGTTATGTGCAATACTATGTTATCCATTATTCTT
>CANEMG010000164.1 GCA_947428535.1 uncultured Clostridium sp.
TGATATTTTATTAGATAAATTCAAAAACAAAGAAATAGAAAAACATTATCTTGCAAAAGTTTATGGAATTCCTAAACCTAATCACTCGATCTTAGAAGCTTATTTATTTAAAGATAGTAAAAAAAGTTTAGTCTATATTTCTGATATTCCTAAAAAAGATTACTCAAAAATAATAACAGAGTATACTATTATACAAAAAGATTCTAAAACTAATACTGCAATTTTAGATGTTAATCTTCACACTGGTAAAACTCACCAGATACGTGCTCATTTATCACATATTGGATATCCTATTATTGGAGATGGAAAATATGGTATCAATTCAATAAATAAACAGTTTGGATATAGCAAACAATATTTATACAGTTATTTAATAAAATTCAATTTTAAATCTGTTAGTGGATGTTTAGAATATTTGAATAATAAAATAATTTGTTTAGATATACAAAAAATAGAGAAGTAAAATCTTCTCTATTTTTATTTTAATAAATTTAATGGTATTCAATTATTTTATATTTTCTAATATATAAGCTGATATTTCCTGATAGGCTTTCTCTTTTAAATGTATCCAATCATCTTGCCTGTATGATTTATCTGTTTCTATAGATTTATCTGGTATTTCAATATATTTTACATTAAGTTTTTCACATAAAACTTTAATTTGTTCCTTAAATTCATCTTGCCTTAGTTTTATATCTGGTATATTATTTTTATTTTTAGCTATTTTTTCTAAAGTTTCATCATCCATTAAAAACAAATCTAAATAATATAATTCTGCATCTGGATATTTTTTGTATAATTCAACTATTACTTCTTCAAAATCTCCCATAACTGTGGATTTATCTGTCATTTTAGTTTTATCTAGTTCAACTTTACCAATTTCTTTTTTTAGATCTTTATTCAAAAATTCTAAGCCATATCCCATAATGTCATTTGAACCACCATTAAATACTATTATATCTGGATTTCCTTCTAATGTTTTTACTTGATTTAACATTATTATAGTATCAGTTCCTGTATTATCTGTTACTGTACTTCCACTTCTAGAATTATTTATAAATTTTGAACTTGGTAAGCTTTGTTGCATATAATAATCGAAACCTTTGTAGTCATTACCATAACCTTCTACTAAGGAATCTCCCAAAAAAGCTATTGTCTTTCCATCTAGGTTACTATACTCTGTAGCTACTTCATCTTCAATTATATTATTAGTTTCATTATTTACTCTAGTACCAACTTTATTATCTAAATCATCATCTATCATATTATTACTCAAAAATGTTATAAGAATAACAAATATAATAAAAGAAATAATTATTATAAATTTCTTCATACTTTCTCCATCTGTTACATTTTACTTCTATAAACTCTCTAGATTTAAACTGTTTTCTATGATTTGAAAAATTCTTCAAATTCTTCACTTGTTATTTTTTCTTTTTCCAATAATGTTTGAGCAACTTTATCTAATATATCCATATTTTGAGCAAGTATTTTTTGTGCTGTTAAATATGCATTATCTATCAATACTTGAATTTGATTTCCTACTTGATCTATTACTTTATCACCAAATATTTGAAGTTCATAAGGATCATCTACTTTTAATGATATTGGCCCTAAAGAATCATCCATTCCATATACTGTAAGCATATCTCTAGCTATTCCTGTAGCTACTTCAATATCGTTACTAGCACCTGTTGATATTTCATTTAAAGCTACTTTTTCAGCTGCTCTTCCTCCCATTAAAGCTACCATTTTCTCTAAAAGTTCCGTTTTAGATACATAAAATTTATCTTCATTTGTTTTATACATTGTATATCCACCAGCCAAACCTCTAGGAATAATTGATACTTCTTTTACATCTGTTTGTGTAGGTAAAAATTTACTTACTACAGCATGTCCTGCTTCATGGTATGCTGTTAATTTTTTATCTTTATCTGATATTACTCTATTTGTTTTTTCAAGTCCTACTGTTATTTTCTTTACAGCATTTTCTATATCAAGATTTGTTATCTCTTTATGCTTACTTCTTGTTGCCAAAATAGCAGCTTCATTTAATACATTAGAAAGCTCTGCTCCAGTAAATCCTGCTGTGTCACCTGCTATAGACTTAAAATCTACATCATCTGCAAATTTCTTATTCTGACTATGAAGTTTTAATATACTTTCTCTTCCTAATAAATCTGGTGCAGGAATTGTAATTTGTCTATCAAATCTTCCTGGCCTTAATAATGCTTTATCTAGCATTTCTGGTCTATTAGTTGCTGCTAAAACTATAACTGTCTCATTTGTATTAAACCCATCCATTTCTACTAATAATTGATTTAATGTTTGATTATTTTCTGTTTCTGAACCGCTATTACTTGTTCTTCTAGAACCGATTGCATCAATTTCATCTATAAATATAATACAAGGTGACATTTTTTTAGCTTTGTCAAATAATTTTCTAACTCTTGAAGCTCCAAGTCCTGCAAACATTTCTATAAATTCAGAACCACTCATTGATATAAATGGTACTCCTGCTTCTCCTGCTATTGCTTTAGCAATTAATGTTTTTCCTGTACCTGGTTTTCCATATAATAATATACCTCTTGGTATTTTAGCTCCCATTTCCAAATATGCACTTGGCTTTTTCAAGAAATCAATTATTTCTATAAGTTCATCTTTTTCTTCATCTAATCCTGCAATATCTGTAAATCTTACTCCTGTTGGTTTTGATCCATCCTCTCCGCCATATACTTTTCCGCTATCTCCACCAAGTCCTTGCATTTTAAATATCATTAACATTAAAACTACTAATAATATTGTTGGTAATAATGAGAATAATGCATCTGATATCTTAAATATTGGATTAACAGGTTTTTGAATAAGCTCAATCTCAACTTTATCTTTATCTACTTTTTCTTGAACTAATTCCATAAACGCTTGTATACTTGGTACTACTACTGTTTTTTCTCTATCTTTTTCTTCTCCTTCACCCGCAACAGTAACTTTTACTGATGTACTTCCTGTTGTCATTTCAATCTTTTCTATTTTTCCTTCATTTATTGAAGTTATTAATTCTGTAAAAGCTAATTCTTTTTCATTATTATCACTCTTAACATTAGTATAATATGCAAACATCGCTCCTGCTAAAACTAATGCTACTAATACTAATAAAATAATGGTTTTAAAATTTTCTTTTTCATTTTGATTTTTTCTATTTTTTGGTTTTTCATTATTTTTCATAAACTACTCATTCCTTCTATTATATTTCTGAACCATCTGGTTCCTTATTTACTTCAATTACTGGTTCTTCTTCATCTTTATTATTTTCTTTATTATCTTTATTATCTTTATTTTCTTCTTTGTTTTCTTTTGCTTTTTCTTCTCTTATCTTTTTTTGTTCTTCTAATATTTTTTGAAGTTCCTCATTCTGCCTTATTAAATCATATTTTATCATAAATATCGCTGCTATAATATAAACATATGATATTAATAGATAAATGACATTAAAGTTTTGTATATAAAAATTAGTGAAAACATATGCAACACTATAAGCGCAGCTTAATACTATAGATAATGATAGCGAATATATAGCTAGTGACATAACGATTGATATTCTAAATTTCATTCCACAAAATCTACATGCAAACCAGCCAAAAATTGC
>CANEMG010000165.1 GCA_947428535.1 uncultured Clostridium sp.
CGAAACTTTCTAAATTTTTGTAACCTTCTGAAACATAGTTTTCACAAACATTTGTAAATAATCCATAATCTTTATCATTTATAACAATACTTTCATCAATTTTTGAAAGAACTACATATCTTAATGCTGGAGGCATTAAAGGTGCTACTAATAATCCATGATATCTTCTAGTATTTGTTCCTAAAACAGTTGATGAAGCGTATCCACCTATTCCATTTGATATTACCCATTCTTTATTTAAAGAATCTTTTAATTCTATTTGTTTCTTACTTAATTTCATTTGTACTTACCTCTTTATTTCTTCTTTTTATTATTTCTTCTTAATGGTTCTCTTCCAAATTTGTTCATCTCATCAGCTCTATTTTTTTTCTCTTTTTCTATTCTTTCTATTTGTTCTGCAATTTTTTGATTTTCTTCCATCTTTTTCTCTGTGTTTTGAATTGATTCTACTCTATTTTTGTACTTCTCTTTAAATTTACTCTTATGATTAGAAAAATCTAATTTGCTTTTATAAGGAATTTTTACTAAACTTTTTTGTTGCATTCTTTTCTGTTCTTTTAAGACTGATTTTAATAATAAATATTGTGTGTCATTTTGCATATCGTGGAATTTTAGATCATTACATATCATTTCAATTATTGTTGATGCAACAGCCTCTGAATTATGCATTATCTTTCCATCTTTTATACAAGATAAGTTTCTTTGTATTACTTTTACATTATACTCATTTATTTTTTTACTATCAATTTCTACAACATCTTGACCTTCTTTGTTGTATTTTCTTATATATTCTGGAACTACTTCTCCTGTGTCTGCTAAACAATAATCTATGATTTCTGTTCCAATATGCTCTTTTATCGCTTTTAAATGCTCAGATAATGTATAGTTTCCTGTTTGCCCTGGTTCTGTCATTATGTTTGATATATAATATTTTGTTGCTTTACTATCTTTTACTGCTTTCGCAATATTTTTTACCAGTAGATTTGGTAATACATTTGTATATAAACTTCCAGGTCCTATTATGATTATTTCCGCATCTTCTATTGCTTCTATAACTCCTGGTGCTGGTTTAGCATTTGATGGAGTTACATATATTCTATTTATTTTTTGTTTTTGTGCTGCTATAACCTCTGGAATTTTATCTTTTTGTTTTATTGTAGTTCCATCTGAAAGATCAGCACATAATGTAATCTCATCTAATGTAACTGGTATTACTTTACCAGATATGTTAAGAACTTCTCTGCTTCTTAATATAGCTTCTGACATATTATTATATATTTCATTCATAGCTACTAAATATAAGTCACCAAAATTTAGACCTTTTAATTTTTCATTTCTAAAGTTTAAGTTCATTAAGCTTGACATTTCTGTTTCACTATTTGACATTGATATTATAGCATCTTTTATATCCTTAAAAGAATCTGCTCCTGAAACATTTGTATAATCTGCCATATTTACTATTGCTGTAATATTGCTTGTATATTTTTTAAATCCTTCAAGAATATTATTTAATCCTGGTCCACCACCAATTACAACTACTTTTGGCCCTTCTTCATAAACTTTTCTATTGAATATTAGTGATTTCATATTTGATTTTGCTTTTTTTCCACTTTCTGTTGTATTATTTGCTTCGATTATTATTTCAAGACTTCTTTTTTGTATAAATACAACACTAATAACTATTGAAATAAAACCAATTACAAATATAGTTATTGTTTTTCCTAATTCAAAAAAACTAATTTCTTCTGATACTAATATTTTGGCTATTCCATAACAAGTAAGTATTACTCCAAAAACTATTAAAAGAATCCATCTTTTAACCTTTGTACTTGCTTTAAACCATTCTATAAATGACTTCATTATTTTTCATCTCCTAATACTAATATTTCTAATTCTATATCTAAATCAAACTTTTTCTTAACTTCTCTTTTTATGTGATTAACTAATTCTAAAACATCTTTTGCAGTCGCTTTTCCTTTATTTATAATAAAACCTGCATGTTTTGTTGATACTTCTGCATCTCCTACGCTAAAACCTTTTAGTCCACATTGATCAATCATTTGTGCTGTTGGCATTATAGATGTTCTTTTAAATGTACTTCCTGCATTCGGATATTCTAGAGGCTGATGTTCTTTTCTAGATTCTGAGTACTTTTTCATTTTTTCTTCAATTTCTTTTTTGTTTCCTTTTTGTCCTCTTATAGTTGTATCTATAACTATTCCTTCTAAAGTAGAAAATATACTATTCCTATATTCAAATTTGTGATCATTTAAATTTAATGTTTTTATTTTTCCATCATATGTCATATATCTAGATTTTATTAGAATATCTTTTACTTCACCACCATATGCTCCTGCATTCATTCTTATAGCTCCACCTATTGTTCCTGGTATCCCAGATAAAAACTCTAGTCCTGCTATTTCTTCTTTTAATGCTATATTGGCTAAAGCTGCAAGTGACATTCCAGATTCTACTGTTATAATTATTTCATTTGTGCTTTTTTTTATTTTAAAATTCTTTAAGTCTAATTTTATTACAAGTCCTCTAATTCCTCCATCTTTTACTAAAAGATTGGTTCCATTTCCTATAATATAAAATTTAATGTTATTTTTATTTGATAAATCTATTACATTCTTTAATTCTTCTACTGAATTAACTACTACAAAATAATCTGCATTTCCACCAATTCTTAATGATGTGTGTTTAGACATAGGCTCATTTCTAAATATGCTTTTTTTGTTTACAATTTCTTGCAACTCTTTTTCAAATTCTGCCATATGTAACTTCCCTTCTGCTTTTATATTATTAAATTATTATATGCTACTTTTTTCTAAAATAGCATATAGTAATACTATCATTATTTCACTTTTTTTACAAGTAACATGGGAAAATTGTGATACAATTTTGGACTATGGTTTTTATGGAAAGTGTTCATCTTTTGATGGAATGGTGCCATAAAATTAAGTTAGAATTTCTTAAATATTGTATTGAGCCGAAGGTGTGTAATTTAAATTTTATATTTTCAAGTATTTAAAGAAATATTTATAAAAAATATAAAACTATAGTCCAAAATTTATTAAAATATAAACTCATCACCATCTTTTAAAACAATGATATTTTTTACATTTAATTTATTTAAGTTTTCTCTTGTAATATCTGCCATATGTGTTGTATAAAACGTACAATTTGGAAATTTAATTGCTAATTGTTTAATATCATCTATACACATATGAGATTTTTTTCCTACAAATTCTTTGTCATTACACTCACATATTAAATGTTGACATACACTCGCCATTTTAAACACATTATCACCAAGATATGTATCTCCTGTAAATCCTATGTATTTGTTATCTTCTTTAAATATATATCCATAACACTCTATATAACTGCTATGATTAACCTTTATTCGTTCTATTTCATATTTATCTATTCTAAAATTACTATTATATACATATTTAAAATAGTCTCCTATTAGTTTTGCTTTGTTTTTAAAAGCTAATTTAGTAATCATATATATTTTTTCTTCATCTAATTCATTAAAATATAAATTCGTAAATTCTCCTTTATATGGAAGTTTGTCTATTAAAATAAATGGTATATCGAAAAAATGATCTCCATGAAA
>CANEMG010000166.1 GCA_947428535.1 uncultured Clostridium sp.
GCATGTGGAATATTGGCAGAAACTTCTATTGCTCTACGCATATTCATAAGCCCTTTATAACCTGTATACCATTCTTTTGGTGCATAACTTCCCCAATTTGTAGGACAGTCATCATACACAGTTGCTCCTGTGATTGTTCCTGTTTCTAATCCTGGTGCTATTACTGAAATTGGTTTCATTGAAGATCCTGTTTGTTTCTTTATTGAAGTTGGATAGTTGAAAAATCCAAGTTTTGTAGTTGCTGTTCTTTCTTCTTGACTTCCAAACGCTGTTGCTGCTGCAACTACTTGACCTGTTGAATGATCCATTATAACCATTGTTGGTATTGAATAATTTTTAACTTTTTCTTTTTCTCCAGTCTCTTCATTTTTAATTGTTTCATTATAACTTGTAATATATTTTTCTTTTACAATCTCTTCTTCTAATACTGATTGTATATCTGATTTTTGAGTTGTATAAATTTTGTATCCACTACTATATAAAGTCATCTCAGCCATATCTCTATTCATATCTTCATTATCAGCCATTATTTGATCTAATATTTGATCTATTGCAGCTTCTGTAAGATATGATACTTCTGTTGTTACATTTGCGCTCTCACCTTTTTTGAAATTTAATCCATTATCTACTTCTGAAATAGCTTGACTGTATTGATCATCTAAAATATAACCTACTTCTTTCATCTTAGCTAAAACTGTTTTTGTTCTTTTATTTATTTTTTCTTTCATATTAGCTTTTTTAGTTTCATCTCCATCATATTCCTCAAATGGTTTGTATCCATTTGGAGTATGGTTTATTCCTGCTAAAAAAGCACATTCTGCAATACTTAAATCTTTTGAACTTTTATCAAAATAGTATATTGATCCTAGTTCAACTCCGTTTATATCATCTCCACCAACAAATATTAGATTTAAATATAATTCTAATATCTGATCTTTTGATAAATAATGTTCTACTTGAATTGCTTTTGATATTTCCTTTACTTTTCTTACAACTCCTGCTAGGGCTGTATTATCTTTTTCTTTAGTAATATTTTTTATAACCTGTTGTGTTATTGTACTACCACCAAAGCTTGAACTTCCTCCATGTAAAAGATATGTAGCTGTTGCATATCCTGTTCTCATAATATCTATTCCTGAATGATCGTAAAATCTTTCATCTTCTATTGCAACATATGCTTTAGGTAAATACTCTGACATATCTGATAAACTTACACTTTTTCTTTTTGTTCCGCCACTTAATACTGCAATTTGATTTCCATCAGCATCATAAACTGTAGAATTTTCATACCCTACAACTAAACTAGCTTCATCAATTTTAAGTTCATCTCC
Organism: uncultured Clostridium sp.; assembly: GCA_947428535.1. Classification (GTDB taxonomy): domain Bacteria; phylum Bacillota; class Clostridia; order TANB77; family CAG-508; genus Scatovivens. The sequence goes on from CANEMG010000166.1 coordinate 1,332, forward strand.
AAAAACACCTACAAAGGCACCTACTAATATTCCTGCTCCAATAATTAGTATTAATATAAGTACTAATATACCTATTTTTATGCCTTTTGATAATTTAGGATGTTTATCTTTAAATTTTATCTTTCCATTTCTACTTTTCTTATTGGCTTTTTTATTTAATTCTGAAGTTTTAACTCTTTTTGTTTCATCATTTTCAGCTCCCATAAATCCTCCTTTTCTAGCAAAACCTAAAATTTGACTATATCTTATTTTCCTATTTATCAAAATGTATTATATTATAATTAGATAAAAAATTAAAGTCTTTTTTATTATTTTTTTCTTAATATTTACAATTCATAAAAATATTGACAAAGTTTAATATTATAAAGAATTTTAGTGTAATATAAATAAATCATCAATTTTATTTAATATATATGCTCCCTCTTCAATTAATTTATTTGTTCCTACTGAATTTTCTGAAGTAATATTTCCTGGAATTGCATATATATCTTTTCCTTGTTCTAACGCATAATCTACTGTGATTAAGCTTCCACTTTTTTCTTTTGCTTCTACTACAATAACTTTTTGAGCTAGTCCACTAATTATCCTATTTCTGAGTGGAAAATTGTATTTTTCTGGTTTAGTTCCAAGTTTAAATTCAGATATTACTGTTCCTTCATTTTCTAAAATTCTTTCAAAGACTTTTTTATTTTCAAATGGGTAAATTTCATTATCTGATACTCCTGTTCCTAAAACTGCTATTGTTTTTCCTATATTACTATCTAATGCTCCTAAGTGTGCATATTTATCTATTCCAATTGCTAATCCACTTACTATATTTACATTTCTGTCTGCAATTTCTTTTGATATTTTTCTTGAAATAGCTTTACCATATGAACTTGCTTTTCTTGATCCTACAATCGCTATATTATAATCATATAAGTTTTCTATTTTTCCTCTAATATATAAATATGCTGGTTTATTATCAATATGTTTCAAACTTTCTGGATATTCTCTTGAATTCATACAAACTAGTTTTATTTCATTTTTCTCTAAATAGTTTTTATACTTGTCTAATTTTTTTCTATATTTTTCTTCTAAAATTTTATTTACATTTTGTTCTTTTATTCCTTTTTTTAACATTTCTTTTTCTTTTAGTTTCCAAATTATTTCAGCTGTTTTAAATTCTTCTAATAAATTTATTTTTTCTTTATTGCTAATTTCTAAGTTTGAAAACCATATATCGTATTCGTTTACCAATCAAATTCTCCTTTCTTTTATGCAAATTTATATTGAAGAAACAAACTCTGTACTTTAATTAAAAAGAACAAAAGTGGACAGAGCCCTTTCCTACTAAATAAAAAAGGGCATAGAACACCTCTATGCCCCAAATTATATTAAATTCTAATTACCTAATTTTGCAGCTTTAACTACATTAGTCAAAAGCATTGCAATAGTCATAGGACCAACTCCCCCTGGAACAGGCGTAATGTAGCTTGCTTTTTTTGACACATTGTCATAATCAACATCACCACAAATAGTTCCATCATCCATCCTATTTATACCAACATCAATAACTACTGCTCCATCTTTTACCATATCTTCTTTTACAAATTTAGGTTTTCCAATAGCTGCTATAACTATATCTGCCTTTTTTATAACTTCATCTATATTTTTTGTTCTAGAATGACATACTGTTACAGTTGAATTTTTATTTAGCATACACTGTATCATAGGTTTACCAACAATATTACTTCTTCCTAGTATTACACAATTTTTTCCTTCAGTTTCTATATCATACTCTTCTAACATTTTAACAATTCCATATGGAGTGCAAGATATAAATGCATCTTCACCAATAGTTAAATTTCCAACATTAACAGGATTGAATCCATCTACATCTTTTTCTGGTGCAATAGTTCTAAAAGCTTTATTTATATCTATATGTTTAGGAACAGGACTTTGCAACAAAATTCCGTGTATTGTATCATCTTTATTTAATTTATTTATAGTATCTAATAAAATCTCTTCAGAAGTGTTTTTATCAAACAAAAACTCTTCAAATTCTATCCCAACTTTTTCACAAGCTTTTGATTTATTTCTAACATAAACTTGTGATCCTGGATCTTCCCCAACCATTATTACAGCCAATTTGGGGTTTATACCTTTTTCTTTTAAATCTTTTACATCTTTTCTTAAATCTTTTCTTACTTTTTTTGCAAGTTCTTTTCCATTAATTATTTCTACCATATTTATAATACCAACTATAAGTTGAGCCTCCCATATAAAATTTGTCTAAACT
>CANEMG010000167.1 GCA_947428535.1 uncultured Clostridium sp.
AAATGAAGATGAAAATTATTACAGTGTAAATGCACAAATTCCTTTTTTGAATATTAATTCAGAAAAGGCACAAGAAATAAATGCAGAAATAAAAACAGAATTTTATGATATTGCAAACAATGTAATGAGAAGAACTGAAGGAAATACAATATACACAGTTTCATATGCATCTTTTATTAATAAAGATATAATATCAATTGCAATAAAATCATCTTTAAAAGAAGAAGGAAAATCTGAGAAGCTTTGTGTAAAAACATATAATTATAGTATATCAGAAGAAAGATTATTACCTTTAACAGATTTAATAAAATTAAAAGAGACTACAGTAGACAAAGTTCAAAGCACAATAAATAATGATATAAGAATTGCCTATAATAATGCAAGAATTATAGCAGAAGAATTCGGAAATTTATATGAAAGAGATTTGTCAAGTGACATTTATAAAGTAGAAAATGCTACAACTTTCTTTTTAACACAAGAAGGGTATGTATATGTTGTATATGCTTATGGAAATAATGATTATACAAATGAAATAGATGTAATAATATTCTAATAGGGGGAAATAAAGTTGAAAAAAGTTAGTATAGTATTTATTGCATTTTTAATAGTAATAAATGTTTTAAGTGTGTCTGTATTTGCTACAACTCCAGAGGGACAACCTGCTGGAGAACAGTTTGCAGGAACTCAGAATGGGCAAATGGTTCCAAATGAAGAAAGTATTGAAGATAATGAAGAATTAATTGAAAAAGATGAATTTGTAGTAAGTACATATGGAAAAATTATCGAAACAAAAGAAGTAAAAGAAGTTCAAACTGGAACAGTAACAGATAAAGTTCAAGAAGTAGTTGTTGAAATAACAGAAGGTGAGTACATAGGAGAAGAATTTACTACTGAATATGTTTTATCATATGATATTGAAGGAAAAATATTAGCTTATGAATTAGATGTAGGAGACAAAGTATCTGTACAAATTATAGAAGATGGGGAAGGAAATATATCAGCAACAGTATTAGATATTGTTAGGGCTCCATACTTAATTTGTTTATTTTTATTATTTTTACTAAGCATAGTATTAGTAGGTGGTAAAAAGGGAATAAAAGCTATTTTAGGATTATTATTTACAATGGTACTAATTTATTTTGTTATGATAAAAGGAATTTTTGGTGGGCAAGATGCAATTAGAAATTCTGTACTAACAATAGCTTTAATAATAATAGGTACATTTATAATAATAGGTGATGGAATAAATAAAAAAATATTAACAGCAGCAATAGGTACATTAGGAGGAGTATTATCAGCAGGAATAATAGCTTTAATATTTAATCATATTGCGAAAATGACAGGAGCTTGTGAAGATGCAATACAATTAAGTATAAATGCATCTACTATAAATTTTAATTTTAGAGATTTGCTATTTGTAGGAATTATAGTAGCAGCATTAGGAGCTTGTATGGATGTTGGTATGTCAATAGCTTCAAGTTTAGATGAAATAAAAATAAAAAATCCAGATATAACTTGGAAAGAGTTATTAAAAAGTGGTATGAATATAGGAAGAGATGTTATAGGAACAATGACAAATACACTTATATTAGCATATGTTGGAGGTTCTTTAACTTTAATATTATTATTCATGGCATGTAATATGAGTATAATAGAAATATTAAACAAAGAGACTATAGCAGAAGAAATTATATCTGCAGTAGCAGGAAGTATGGGAGTAGTATTCACAGTTCCAATTACTTCATTTGCATACTCAATTTTAAATAAAGATAAAGTTATTTATGAAAAAACAGCAAAAAACAAACTTGATGGAAAAAGAACTCTGAAATTATAATGTCCATTTGGGGACGCTTGTTTTTGGACGTTTTTGTCCATTAAGGGACATATGTTGAATTTATATGAAGTGCTAAATTCTAAAATGAGTTTGGCGCTTTTTTAATAAATGGTTATTACTTAATCTTTATAAAAGATTAGCTATTTATGATATTATTTATTCTTTAAAAACTTTAATATAACATTCAGATATTGAAGAATTAAAAGAAGATGTTTTAGCAGCTGCTAAAAATGTTTTATGAAGAATGTAAAGTTTCAGTTGCATTTTGTATTTTTCATAAAGTGCAACTCAAAGTTGATAGAATTTTAAAGAAAACTACACTAAAATTAAAGATGAGGGAGGAGTAGTCTAATGAAATTTGGAGAGAATTTATATAATTTGAGAAAAGCTGCTAAAATGAGTCAAGAAAAATTAGCGGAAAAAATGGATGTAACAAGACAAAGTGTATCAAAATGGGAGAATGGTGAAAGTTATCCAGAGATGGAAAAAATAATGAAATTATGTGATGTTTTTCATTGTAAAATAAATGATTTGGTGCACGAAAATATGGTAGATATAGATTCATTAGATGAAGATATAAAAATGAGTGTAGTTAAATTTAAAGAAGAAAAACAAAAAAAGATTAAAGGAATAAGTAAAGCAATTTATATAATTGCAAGAATTGGAAAGATTAGTTTGATGATATCAATTCCAATAATAGTATTTTTATTAATATATACACCAATATTTATAAGCAATATAGAACTAAAAGATAACACTATTGTATTAAAAAATTCAAGAATTGATGATAGAATAACAATAACAGAGGAAAAAGCAAATGATGGAATAGTATTACAATTAAAAGCTAATGGTGCTTTAATTGCTAATGAAACAGACCAAGATATAATTTTACTAATGAAAAATGTATTAGAAAACAATTCTAAAGGACAAATAATAGCTTTTCTAGAGTTAGGATTTGCAAGTTTAATTATTTGTTTAGTGTTGTATATGATGGTATTAAATAGATTAGAAAAATTATTTATAAATATCAATAAAGGAGATACTCCATTTACATTGGAAAATGTTAAATATATAAAACAAATGGCAAAAATTATGATCGTAGCACTTATTTTACCAACTTGTGGTGGAATGTTATTTGAAAAAATATTAGAGTCTGGTTTAGATGTTGGATTTGAATTATCTGATATAGTGCAAATATTGTTCTTATTTGGAATATCTTATATATTTGAATATGGATATGAATTACAACAAGATACAAAAGCAAAAATGTATGGAGAGGTATCTAACGAAGAATAAAAATGTATTTATAGTATAGAGTAGGAATTTGAAATATAATTCCTATTTTTATTTGTATAAAATATAAAAAACTGTTGACAGTTGAATAACTATTCACATATAATATAAATAGAGTTGAATTATTACTCAATTGTTGAGTTATATTATAAATAAAAGAGGAGGTAATAAATGTCCAGAAATGAATTTACATGTGATTGTAATGTGATCCATCAAGAAGTTGTTAATGAAACAAAAAAAAATATGCCAGATGCAGATATATTTAATAGACTTGCAGATTTTTTTAAAATTATTGGAGATACAACTAGAACAAAAATCTTATTTGCGTTAGACCAAAACGAAATGTGTGTATGTGATATTGCAAATGTTTTAGGAATGAGTAAATCATCTAT
>CANEMG010000168.1 GCA_947428535.1 uncultured Clostridium sp.
GTACCTACAATAAAAACAAAACTTGTAGGTGGAAGTTCTTCAAGACCTATTACTACATCTACAAACTCATCAGATACTAATATAAATTTAGTAAACCTATCAGAATACTCTAATACATCTATTGCAGTAGCTGAAAAGGTTTTACCATCTGTTGTTGGTATAACAGTTACTTTTCCTGTTAATTCTGTTTTTGGAGGAAGTTCAACTTCTGATGCAGGAGGTTCTGGTATTATTATTTCAGAAGATGGTTATATTTTAACTAATAATCATGTGATTTCTTCTGAAAGTTCTTCTTACTATTATGAAATAGGAAAAGCTACTTCTATAAAAATCAACTTGTATAATAGTGATGAAACTTTTGATGCAACTGTTGTTGGTACAGATACTTATACAGACTTAGCTGTTTTAAAAATAGAAAAAACAGGATTAACTCCTGCCACTTTAGGAAATTCTGATAATGTAAAAGTTGGAGAATTTGTTATGGCTATTGGTAATCCTTTAGGTATGGATTACTCTGTAACTAGCGGAATAGTTAGTGCTGTAAATAGAGAAGTTGACAGTGATGGTACTGTTTATTATGCTATTCAAACAGATGCTCCTATAAATTCTGGAAATAGTGGTGGTGCTTTAGTTAACTCTCAAGGTGAAGTAATTGGTGTTAATACATTAAAATTGTCTGGAACAGGTATTGAAGGAATTGGTTTTGCTATACCTATTTCATCAACAACTTCTATTGTTAATCAACTAATTGAACATCAAACAGTAAAAAGGCCTTATATTGGTATTCAAGGCTCTTCAGTAGATTCTGCAACAGCTAAAAGATATAATTTACCTGAAGGTATTTATATTGAATCTGTTGAAGAAAATTCACCAGCAGGCAACGCCGGTCTAAAACAATCTGATATAATAACAAAAATTGAAGGTACTGATGTAAAATCAGTTAATGAATTAAATAAGATTAAATATACTCATAATATAGGAGATACTGTTACTTTATCAGTATATAGAAATAATGAGATTATTGACATACAAATTAAACTAGATGAAATGCCTGAAGTAAAAGAAGAAAATAATAATCCTAATCAAAATAACAGTACTCAAGTTCCTGGATCTATATTTGATTTGTTTAGATAAAATAGTAAAAAACATTATCAGTTTAAAACTGATAATGTTTTTTTATCGAAAAAATCCATCTTTTATTAAATCAGGAATTATTTTTAACTTCAAGGTATCGTTGCATAAAATGCCTTTTTCTTCACTGTAAGTTTTTTACTTGTTTTTTATTCTTAATACTCTTAAAGCATTTATAATTGCAATTACAGAAACTCCTACATCTGCAAATACTGCCTCCCACATAGTTGATATTCCAAAAGCACTTAAAACTAAAACAAGTACCTTTATGAAAATAGCAAATATTATATTTTGTCTAACAATTCTCATAGTTTTCTTTGATAACTTAATAGCATTTACTATTTTAGATGGCTCATCAGTCATAAGCACAACATCTGCCGCTTCTATTGCTGCATCTGATCCTACACCTCCCATTGCTATACCTATATCAGAAATAGCTAAAACTGGTGCATCATTTATCCCATCTCCTACGAATACAAGTTTACCTTTGCTACTCTTTTCTCCTAATAAGTTCTCTACTTTTTCTACCTTATCAGCTGGCAATAGCTCTGTATAAACTTTTTCTAAACCTAATTCTTTTGCAACACTTTCACCAACATTCTGCCTATCTCCTGTTAACATTACTATTTGTTTTATATTATTTTTCTTTAAGCTTTTTATTGTTTTTATTGAATCTTCTTTTATTTTATCTGCTATTAAAATATATCCTACATATTTATTTTCCATCGCCACATACAAAATAGTTCCTACCTCGTTAGATTTTGTAAATTTGATTTGTTTTTCATTCATTAATTTTTCATTTCCAACTAATACATCTTGATTACCAATTTTTGCAACAATTCCAAGCCCAGGTAGTTCTTGCACACTTATTATTTGTTTTTCATCAATTTCTTTATTGTATGCTTTCTTAACAGATATAGCAATAGGATGATTTGAATAATTCTCGCTATATGCTGCAATTTTTAATAGTTCTTCTTCGTTTATACCTATTGCATTAACTTTTTGCACTTCAAAAACACCTTCTGTTAATGTTCCTGTTTTATCAAACACAATTATTTCTGTATCTGCAATTGCCTCTAAATAGTTACTTCCTTTTATCAAAATTCCCATTTTAGATGCTCCACCTATTCCTCCAAAGAAACTTAATGGTATTGAAATAACTAATGCACAAGGACAAGACACTACTAAAAATGATAATGCTCTGTATAACCAATCAGAAAACAACCATTCTTTGACTATAAGTGGTGGTAATACTGCAATAATTACTGCTATAATAACAACAATTGGTGTATAGTAATGTGCAAATTTTGTAATAAAGTTTTCTGATTTTGATTTTTTACTACTTGCATTTTCAACTAAATCTAGTATTTTACTTACTGTTGATTCTCCAAATTCTTTTGCTACTTCTATTTTTATAACACCATTTAAGTTTACACATCCACTTAATACCTCTTCTCCTTTTGTTATCTCTCTTGGCAAAGATTCTCCAGTTAGTGCTTTTGTATCAATACTTGATTTACCTTCTATTACATGACCATCTAATGGAACTTTCTCTCCTGGTTTGACAACTATTATTTCTCCAATTTTTACATTATCAGGATCTACCTTTTCTATCTTGCCTTTTCTTTCTACGTTTGCAAAATCTGGTCTTATGTCCATCAAACTTGAAATTGATTTTCTTGATTTATCTACTGCATAGCTTTGGAATAATTCTCCCACTTGATAAAATAGCATAACTGCAACTGCTTCGGGAAATTCTCCAATTCCGAATGCTCCAATTGTTGCAACTGTCATCAAGAAATTTTCATCAAAAACTTTTCCTCTAAAAATGTTTCTTATTGCTTTTCTTACAATCTCGAAACCTACAATGGTATAAGATATAATATATATAGCATTATTTATCCATTCATTATTAAATTTAATTATAATTGCAATAATAAATAATATAAATGCTATTACGATCTTAACTCCTTTTTTCTTCATGAAAGTATCCTCCTAAACTTCTTCTATTGTCACATCTGGCTCTTCTTTTTTGATAATTTTTTTTACCTTTTGCATAATTTCTTCTTTTCTTGTATCATCATATTCTATTTCCATTCTTTGTGCCATAAAACTTATATTTGCACTTTCTATTCCATCTAATTTTTGTATTGCTCTTTCTAATTCTGATGCGCAATTTGCACAGTCCAATCCTTTTATTTTAAATTTACTTTTCATATTATCTTACCTCCAAATTTTTATTTTTTATGTTCTATATGTTCGATACCTATTTCAAAAACTTCTTTTATATGATCATCATCTAGCATATAAAAAACTTCTTTTCCTGATTTTCTACATTTAACAATTCCGCTTCTTCTTAAAGTGCCTAATTGATGCGATAT
>CANEMG010000169.1 GCA_947428535.1 uncultured Clostridium sp.
CCCCCCCACCCTCCCAGCCAGTCCGCTTTGACTCCACTCACTCAACAACCATCGCGCCTACATATCCGAAAATTTTACAATAAACGTAATCTATTGCAAAAGGTCCAACTATGATATTAGATCCATCAACTGTTGCTTCATCAAATGCAACTTTTACATTCTTACAATCATATGTTTTTCCTTCAAATTTTATTTCTTTATCTACCCATTTTGGATTGTAATTTAATTTAAAGAATCCATCTTCTCCACGTTTTACATCACTTACATTACTTACTCCAGCTGCTGCCATAATATATTTCTGGAATGATTTTGCTGAATCATTTAAATTATTATAGTTTTTATCAGGATCAAAAGCTCTTCCTACTGTTTGGCTTAATGTTGTTCTTTCGCCATTAATTGCTGTTCCATAATAATCTGCTATTTGAGCTAATTCATTACTATAAGCACTTCCTACTGCCTTAGTAGATATTCCGCTAACTGATGCAAATCTTCCACTTGAACCTGCTGCTCCTTGTCCTGCTGGTGTGTTCCACCAAGCTATTTGTGATGGTGTATATTCACCATAAACTGATCCATCTGAGTGTTTAGCATATGCTAATATGAAAGCTTCTTCTGGTGATGCAAATTTTCTTTCACTCATTGTATATTTTGGTTGTGTTCTTACTGGTGTTAAATCTGGAATTGATGATTTATTATGTGTTGAACCACTAGTACTTTCTCCTAAACTGTCATATGATGGTGAACCAGATCCTGTTAAAATTGCTCCCCTCTGGCTACATAGCAAATCACCATGTGATGTTAAATCATCAAATGTCATTGTTCCTCCACCAAATTTACATCCATTATTTATTATTGCGAAATCTGCAGGTTCTATCCATGGCACATTAATGTCTTTATCACCTACTAAATTTCCATCTGTTGATACTACTGTATCTTTTCTGTCTCCATTTGCATTTGTTGTAGTTGTTGTTTTTGTTCTATTTTCTTCATTATCTTTTGTAGTTGTAGCAGCTAATGCGCTATAACTACATATGATGTTTAATATTAAAAATATTGATATACATAATGTTAAAACTTTTTTATTTAATTTTCTCATATTAAACACCTCCTTTTCTTTTAGCTGCCACAATTTTGTTATGTACTACAAATATTGCTATGCTTCCTAATAATATTGTAATTATTATTATAGAAGTATATACAAGTGCCTCTCCTGTTTTTACTGATATAATTGTATCAGCTGATCCCATATCATTTTCACCTTGTGCTTTATTTCCTGGTGTTGAGTTTACATCTGGGACACCGTATGTATTATAATCTTCATAAATCTCTGCTACGTTATTTACTAATCCAGTATTTTCTTCTGTCATATGTTTTGTTAATACTAATTTTACAGAAACTGAATCATTTGATTTTAATTGCATATTTTCTAATACATCTGTATATAAGTTTCCATCAGATCCTGTATACCAATCAGAGTTTACATCTAATGATGAATTAAATGTCATTCCTTCTGGTATATAATCTACTATTTTTTTAGCATATCCAGAAACATCTCCAACATTTGATACTGTTAATGTATATTCTACATATACTACTGATCCTGTTAAGTTTTTAGCTGCAATTTCTGTTTTAGCTAAGTTTACATTATTGTAATTTTCTGTTGATGTTTTCTTTGCTGTTTGTACTGTAATTTTTGATATTGTTTTATCTAATTTTAAATCAAATATATTTCCATATGCCAAACCTATATCTATATTTGAAACACTTCCATCTTTAATTGTTATAACATCTGTTACAGCTCCTTCTTTTGTTTTTCCTTCTTGCTCAATTGTTGTTGAAATTACATCTGAATTTACATTAGCAAGAACTCCTTCTTTTTGATATGCTGTTACTTTGTATGTTACTGTGTCATATTCAAATAATACTAGGTAGTTTCCATTTTGTACTCCTGAGAAACTATAAGCTCCTTTTGAATCTGTTGTTAATGATTGTGAAATAACACCTGTTTCGCTATTTACCAATTTTACAACAACTCCTGGTAGTAAGCTTTCATCATCATTTCTCATTCCATCTTGATTTTTATCTATCCAAGCTACACCTGTAATTCTATAAGTTTTTGATGTATCTAATTTAGAAACACCATTTGATATTTCATTTGATACTTCATCATTAGAAGCTTCTATTATATGTGTTACAGAATTACTTGCCACAGATGATATCTCATCTGATGATACTGTTGCTACATTTGAAACTGATTGTTCTGATGCTCCTCCTAATGAAGTTGCTTCACCTTCTAATCTTAATTTCCAATCTTGTCCTGCTTCAATATTTGTTTCTAATTCTACTGTATCATTAAAGTATCCTTCTTTATTTATTTCAGAATCTCCTACTAAATAACTTACTTTATTTATTACTATTCCATCTGGAATTTCATCTACTATTTTTACATTTGTGGCTGTTACTCCACCTTCATTTTTTATATTGAAATTGTAACTTACTGTATCTCCTTCTTTTAAGTATGTATTTACTGTGTCTGTTGATTGACTAATTGATAACACTGGTTTTGCTACTGTTGTTATTACTGAGTTAGATTCATATTTTTCTGAATTATCTGCTGTAACAACAGCTGATGTTTTAACATCTATACTTCCTACATTATCATCTATTTGATTTACAGATACTGTAGTTAATAATACTTTTTCTTCAAATTTTTCTAAGCTACCTAAATTCCAAGTTATTGTTCTTGTAGATTCATCATAATTATATGGTTCTTCTGCACTTACTAAACTAAATTCTTTTGGTAAAACTTTTGTTACTATTACATCATTTTTTGTTTCTGCTGAAGAATTCATAACTGTTGTACGGAAGTAAACTTCACTTCCTGCTTTTTCTACTTTAGAATAGTTTGAACCTTCTTCTAATATGTAGAATTCTGCAAATTCAATTTTTACTATATTTGAACTATCTGTTAATTCTGCTTCTAAGTCTTTTGCTGTTACTTTAATAGTTGGCTCTATAGAATTGTTATATTCACCTTCATCTGATAATGGTTTTGCTATTAAATAAATTTCTATTTTTGCATCTTGTCCTATTTCTAATTTTTCAAATGTTATTACTAATTTATTATCTTCTAAACTTGCTACTCCATTTTCAGCATCTATTTCATATCTTGAGTAACTTGCTCCTTGTGGTACTGGAATTTCTACTCTTACATTTTCTGCTATATTATTTCCAGTATTTTTTACATTTGCTGTTACTCCAAATTCTTCATTTTCTTTTACTGTTTCTTTAGTATCATTCATAGATACTTCTAATTCAGGACCAACTCCTGTTGTAAGTCCAACTAAATCTGCTATAGAACTATCTGCTAATATTGACAACTCTGAATTATTTCTATAGTTTACTCCAACTGTTCCGTAAAAATATTCATTGTGTTTTAAGTTTTCTGGAACTTCATAATTATATGTAAATCTTAAT